>NZ_JAMXXO010000010.1:0-104190 GCF_024129115.1 Acinetobacter lwoffii | reverse complement strand
ATTGCGTAGCAGGATCAAACCAAATGGCAATATTTCCGCGACTCATGAGTGCTCGGTTATATGCGGGCCAATTGGTTGTGCGGTAGATTTTGTGTGTAGACTTCTTCATTTGAAAATTATATCGCTGAAAAAGCCTTTACAGATAGGTTTGTGCAACAAAGCCGTTTATATGTTTAATTTGAGATGAAAAAATTATATATATTTTAATAATGATTTTTAAAAAAATAAATGAATTTAATAAGTGTAGATAAAATAAAAGCCATTTTAATAATGGCTTTTATGCTTATGGTGGAGGATTAATAAGTTTTATAAGGTAAAAACTTTCCGGATAATACGACGTTCACCCGATCTCCGTTTGGATTATTCTCACGTTGAATATCCATATTGAAATCAATTGCACTCATAATTCCATCACCAAATTCTTCATGGATCAGTTCTTTAATAGTCATACCATAGACGCTGACAACCTCATACCAGCGATAAATCAGCGGATCTGTCGGCACGCTAGTTGGCAGAGAACCTTTATAGGGTGCGATTTGCAGCCAGGCGATGGCTTCATCAGTCAATCCAAATATTTCACCAATTTTTTCTGCCTGTTCTTTATTAAAAGCCATCTGACCCAAACATGCGGCTGTCACCCATTCTTTAGAAAGGCCTATTGTTTCAGCGACATCTGCCCATTTGATAGACTTTAAAACTTTCGCTGAAATAATCATGTCTGTCACTTGTTGACGATGGCTAATCATAATCTTCTCCAATAGCTATATTTAAAAAATGACCGCTATAGATAATGCAGAGATTGTGCCAATATAATTATAAGGATGAAATTTTAAAATAATTTATAGGATTTTTATTAGCCATTTAAAATAAGTGGCATGCTATTTGCTTTTATCTATATTAAATATGGCAACGGCGCCATAACACAATTGATCTGTTTGAATAATGCAAGGCAAAGACGCCTAGGGTTGAAATAGACCTTAGGCGTTTTTTATTTGCAAACAGGCAAGTAATTTATATAAAGGGGATAAAAATATGGCTTATCTTGCTCCTGCAGAGTTTGCAAAAAAAGTGGTCGATGCCGGTGAGGCAAAACTTCATATGGCCACGCGTGATGTTTTAATTCGTGCGTTTATGGCAGGCGCAATTCTGGCACTGGCAGCAGTATTTGCCGTGACGATTGCGGTACAAACAGGGGTGCCACTGATCGGTGCACTGCTATTTCCAGTCGGTTTCTGCATGTTGTATCTCTTGGGCTATGACCTGCTGACCGGGGTATTTGTATTGACTCCATTAGCCTGGTTAGACAAACGTCCTGGGGTAACGTGGGCCCGTATTTTAAAAAACTGGGGACTGGTTTTTTTAGGTAACTTTGCCGGATGTTTAACCGTGGCCGTGTTGATGGCCGCGGTCTATACCATGGGTTTCGCCGCTGAACCGAATGCGGTTGGGGTGAAAATTGCCCATATTGGGGAAGACCGGACTTTGGGCTATGCCGAATATGGTTTTGCTGGCTGGATGACAATTTTTATCCGCGGCATGCTGTGCAACTGGATGGTATCACTCGGGGTAATTGGCGCCATGATGTCAACCACAGTCAGCGGCAAATTCATCGCGATGTGGATGCCAATCATGCTGTTTTTCGCCATGGGCTTTGAACATTCAGTGGTGAATATGTTCCTGTTCCCATTTGCCATGATGATGGGCGGTGATTTCTCGATTACAGACTATTTTTTGTGGAATGAATTACCGGTTGCACTGGGGAATCTAGTGGGGGGGCTGGCACTGACAGGTCTGGCGCTCTATACCACGCATGTACGTACTGGCGATAAAAAAGAATTCTAATCTGAGCATGATGATTTATGCCTTGAGATTAAAGGGATCGATTCGATCCCTTTTTGAGTATTTAAAATGAATAAAAAATTAAAGATCAGTGTCGGGCAATATTCTTCCGCTGGAATCAAAGTACAGAATCAGGATTTCCATGGGGTCTATATTCCTGAAGGTCACGCGCTTAGCAGTAAGGGCATTGCCTGTGCAATAGCAGACGGGATCAGCAGCAGCAATGTCAGTCATATTGCAGCAGAAACTGCAGTCAGCAGTTTTTTATCGGATTATTACTCGACTTCGGAAGCATGGAGCACCCAAACTTCGGCAGCACGGGTCATTCGTGCGACCAATTCCTGGTTGTATGCACAAACCCAGCAAAGCCGCGGACGTTTTGATAAAGACCGGGGTTATATCTGCACCTTTAGTGCACTGATTTTGAAACAAAATAGGGCACATATCTTTCATGCAGGCGATAGCCGGATTTATCGCATTCAGACACAAGCCATTGAACAGTTGACGGCTGATCACCGCGTTTGCCTGTCATCAACGGAACATTATTTAAGTCGTGCACTGGGTGCCGACCATCGTATCGATGTCGATTATCAGCAGCTTGAATTATGTGAAGATGATTTCTTTATCTTGATGACGGATGGTGTCTATGAGTTTATTGATATGCAGCTCATATCGGAGATGCTGCAACAGCAACAACATCTGGATATCATTGCCAAGTCTATAGTCGAACTGGCCTTAAAGTGGGGTAGTGATGATAATCTCACCATTCAAATCATTAAAGTGGAACAGTTGCCTGATGAGGAATCCTTTCATATCAAGAGCCATGTTTTATTTCCGCAACAGCTGAGTCATGGCGACCTGTTTGAAGGTTATCGAATTGATAAAATCCTGCACCAAAATCATCGCAGCAGCCTCTATTTGGCGCATGATGAAGCAACACAAAATCAGCTGGTCATTAAAACCTTGTCTGTCGATGTGCAGGATGACCTGCAAGCGATGGAACAATTTCAGCTGGAAGACTGGGTATCGAAACGCTTAAAACATGAAAATCTGCTGCAATGTTATCCGCATAAGGGCAGCAAGAAGTTTTTATTTCAAAGTTATGAATATTTGCAAGGGGAAAGCTTAAGTCGCTGGCTGCATCGTCAAAAAACAGCTTTAACTTTACAGCAGTTGCTCCCGATCATTGAGCAGGTGGCCAAAGCACTGAATGCCATGCACCGTCTTGAAATGCTGCACCAGGATGTACGACCAGAAAATGTCATGCTGCTCGAACCAGCCGATACCTTGAAAGTAAAACTGATTGATTATGGATCGACTGCGGTCAGAGGTCTGGTTGAACTGAATCCCAAACACGCAGATGTTCCTTTGGGAACCTTGGCCTTTATGGCACCTGAGTATTTTATTGGACGCTCACCCTCAGTAAAATCAGATCAGTTCTCGCTGGCGGTGATGAGTTATTATTTATTAACCCGACAGTTGCCTTATGGGACGGACCTCGCGCGCTGCAAGACCGAAAAGGCCTTAAAGCAGGTTCGATATCATCCTCTCTATGAGTATCGACCGGATCTGCCACATGGCTTGGACGCAATCTTTAAAAAAGCGCTTTCCATTCGCCCGGAGCAGCGCTATGAAGCACTTTCAGCCTTTATATATGATCTGAAACACCCAGATATCAAATTTAAAAAATCAGTTTCACGCCCTATGCTTGAAAAGCATCCAGTCACTTTCTGGAAATCCTGCACAGCGATTCTTTTTTTGTTATTGCTCTGGGTGTTTGCACTATATTTTAGCCAATGAAAATAATCCAAATAAGCTGTTGAACGATTTTTTTTGACTGAAGTAAAAAATCAGATGTGATTTGAGCTGAGATGTAGTCAAAATATCTATTTATTCTTATTGCAGATTTTTCTATTTTTACGATGATTGACTCTGTGTTTTCGAAGATTATCCCTGATCCTAGACAAAATAATGGACAGCACGTCCCTCTAAAGATAACGTAACTTTAATCTTTGGAGATTCAAGAAATGGCTAAACGTTTTAGTCCCGAATTTAAACAGCAAGCGATTGATTATGCACTTTCAAACTCACACGAGTCTGTAGCTGCAATCGCCCAGAAATTAGGTGTGGGTTATTCAACATTAGATAAATGGATTCGTGAAACCAATCCGGCAGGTTCAAGCAAACGTCAACTTTCACCAGAACAACAGCGGATCGTGGAATTAGAGAAAGAAGTCAAACAGCTCAAGGAAGCCAATGACATCTTAAAAAAAGCGCATGTGTACTTTCTAACAGATCATGCCAAGAAAAGTACACGGTAATTCAAGATCTAGATATGAATGAAGTCACCGTATCTTCTGCCTGTAAATACCTAGGTGTCAGCACTTCAGGCTATTATGCCTGGCGAAAACGTCAAGCCAATACGGCACAGAAATATAATGACTTAAAAGCCGTATATTGGCAGCATCATGCACGATTGGGTGCACCTTCATTAGTACATGACATGCATGATTTAGGTTACAACATGAGCGAACGTACTATTGGAAGGATGCTAAAAAAGCTTGGTTTACGTAGCAGGATTGCGCGTAAATACAAGCATACGACTGATTCAACCCATCGTTTGCCTACAGCACCCAACTTGTTGGATCGCCAATTTACAGTTACTCAGCCTAATAAAGTCTGGACAACAGACATTACCTATATCCGCACTAAAGAAGGTTGGTTGTATTTATGTGTGATGCTAGATTTATTTAGCCGTCGTATCGTGGGGTGGCAAACCAGCCATCGAATAGACCGCCAGTTGGTGTGTGATACGTTTAACTATGCAATGGCTCGTCAGGGTTATCCAACTGGTGTTATGGTTCATTCGGACCAAGGCTCACAGTGCTGTAGTCGTGATTTTAGAGCGCTGTTACTGAAAAATGATTGTACTCAGAGTATGTCTAGACGTGGAAACTGTTGGGATAATGCAGTGACTGAAAGCTTCTTTCATACATTAAACGGTCATGTGGTACATGGCAGTGTGTTTTCGACTCGAAAAGAGGCGAATGCGGTCTTGTTTGATTATATTGAGATTTATTACAATCGGGTCAGAAGGCATTCTGCAAACGGCTGGTTAAGTCCAGAAGCCTTTGAACAGAAATATTTCAAGAATTTAGAGGGATCGATTGTCCACGATACTGTCTAGGATCACCCTATAAAATAGAAAGTGCAGTTAAAATCTAAGTAAGCATAAAAACATTGGAATAATAATTGCTTATTTTTAATACCATTAGAATAAAAAGGCAGATGAGAAATGAAAATTCAATTTTTTAAGCTGATTTTAATCTTGAGCAGCAGCATGGTGATGAGCCAAACCAGTCTCGCCGGAGATGGTGGCTTGCGTTTTGCTGAGAAAAATCAGGAAATAGCGGCACAAATTCAGGCCAAGAAAAAAACGGCAGAAATACAAGCGCAGCCCCTACAAGCAAAAGCCTCTACAGAAACGAAATAGTAAAATAGCACTCATCCAAGAAGGTGAGCTGTTCAGTTTAGATCAGATGTATAAGATGTGGTGATGCGAAAAACTAGTCCCTAACTTTTTTAATACTGAAAAAACTCCCCATCTATTTTTAAAAATGGGGAGTTTTTTGTATTTTTGAATCCTTGAAAATTTATTGATTCTGTTCTTCGTCCTGTCTTTCCTGACGCAGCTGATCACGTTGTCTCTGTGGATCATGAAGGCCTAATTGACCTCGCTGGATCTCACGATCCTGCTTTTCTTGAGGATCAAGTTGTTCTTCAGTGAGTTCTTCATCATTTCGATCGATTGGATTCGACATAGTCTTTCATCCTCTAAAATACTTTCTAATTTTTATTGTATGAGTGCAGCAAAATTATTCTGTGACTTTTATGCCTGAGTTAGTTTTCTATCTTGTTGCTGCTGTAAGTTTAATCAATATTTTATGGGTTATTTTAATGATGGTTAAGTTAACCAAGAAAATTAAATTAATGAAATTAAGGGAATAGTAATTTAAACCTACAAACCTAATAGTTGAATATATCTCATTATTCTGGTTTTGAAATGAGAAAAACTAAATAAAATAAGAAAAATGGGTTATGCTTAAGACAGATTAAGTGTCATCCGTCTTTTAAATTTCCGGTATTTTTCATGATAGAACTTCGCCATTTAAGAACTTTAACTGCTCTGCGGGAGCATGGTTCTCTGGTTGCAGCAGCAAGTGATTTATGTTTAACCCCATCAGCCTTGTCACATCAGCTACGTGAACTCGACCAATGGTTTGGCGTCGAAGTGGTCAATCGGCGTAGTCGCCCTGTGAGCTTTTCAAATGTTGGGGAGCGGTTGCTAAAACTGGCAGATGAAATATTACCGCAAGTTCAAATTGCACAGAGTGATATCAGCCGTATTGTGCATGGTCAGACCGGACGAATTGTTTTCTCCTCTGAATGTCATAGCTGTTTTGACTGGTTGATGCCGCTACTTAATCAATACCGGATGCAATATCCGGATGTAGACTTAGACTTTGCTTCAGGTTTTGAATCGAATCCGCATGAATTATTACAAACCGGAGAGTTTGATCTGCTGATTACGGCTGATCCGATTGCGCTCAAAGGCATTGAATATTTTCCGATTTTCGAATACGAATCACGCTTGGTTTTATCCAATACCCATCCGCTGGTACGTGCGAAAGAGATTACTGTTCAGGAACTTGCTGAAGAAACGCTGGTGACTTATCCGGTGGATAAACACCGTTTGGACATTATGTCGCGTTTGTTTATTCCAGCTAATATTCTACCAAAAGCCATTCGTACCACCGACTTGACCCAAATGCTGATTCAGCTGGTGGCAAGTGGTCGCGGGATTGGTGCATTACCCGATTGGGTGATAAATGAATATGAGCAGAAAGGCTGGGTGACATCACGCCGTTTAGACTGCGTGGCGCCTGAAGGCTTACGTCGAACTTTATACGCCGGCTATCGCACAGAAGAAAAGCAGAAAGATTATTTTGAAGGCTTCTTGAAACAGCTGGATCGGTTTTCCAAGAAAAGACAGGTCTATTACAGCTAATTTGCGAATAGTTAAATATATTTAGTCCGTTATTTTTAAAAATCCTGCATCGTCAGGATTTTTAAAAATTGATTGTTTTTCTCTCAAGGATTTCAATTTTTCTATAAGGTGATGAGGTTAATCTTGTCTACTTTAAATCAGAAAATATACAACTTCGGCCAACTTTCGAAATTAAAGAACTGGTTTGGTCGATTATAAATTTTTCCACTTATCACATTTTGCCAAGTGGAAATACATCTGTGCAGAATTAAATTACATATTATTAAATATCAGTTACTTAAAAATTAAGTTCTTGGAACTTGTGAGGATGTGGTTTTGATCTTGCAAGTTGATTTTTAATAAAAAGATTAAATAAAATGAAAAAACATACGCTGATCAGTCAATTTTTTGGCAGAAAATAACTCCTGAAAATAACAATGTTGATCTATGCTACAGCATAATTTTTAAACTGATTTCCTCTCATAAAACGGAATCACTTATACAGGACTGTATAAAATCGCCATGCACATGACAAAAATTCCTCTCAAGAAAAGCCCGCTGAGCCTCATGATTCTGTCGATTGTCTCAGGTCATCTTTATGCTGAAACTGCCGTAGAACCGGACAATGTTCAACAGCTGAATACTATTGTGATCAGCGCTGAGCAAAATGCCAATCCGCAGCAGCAATATCAGAAAGAGCTGGCTCAGGTTTCAGGAGGAACGAATTTCATTGGTGAGCAGCAATTAGAACAGCAGCGACTTGCAACCACAGCCGATGTGTTCCGTTTACAGCCAGGAATTTATGCCCAGTCTGCAGGGAATGAAGGTGCAAAAATATCGATCCGTGGCTCAGGAATCAACCGGACTTCAGGTGCACACGCATCCGGTACGCACGTCCTGATTGACGATATTCCATTTACCGGGCCGGGCGGTACAGCGTATGAACTGCTAGAACCCTGGTGGATTGATCATGTCGGGGTTTATCGCGGAGCCAATGGCTTTAAGCAAGGCGGACTGGCCTTAGGTGGAACAATCAACTATAGAACCAAGACCGGCGCAGATCAGGATGGCTCTGAACTCAAATATGAAATGGGCAGCCATGGTTATCAAAAATATCAGTTTAGTACCGGCCGAAAGCTGGATCAGATGGATTATTATCTGGCGCTGACGAGTACCCAGTTTGATGGAATTCAGGATCATGCTGAAGGCGATGGTAAGGGTCTGGCTTTTAATTTGGGCTATCAGATCAGTCCGGATATCGAAACCCGTTTTTATGCTCGTTACCGTGAGAGCAAGCATTTAACTCCAGGACGGATTACACAAGAACAGCTCAAAAATGATCCTGAAGCAGCGAATAGCTTTAATTTAGCGGTAGATGCCAAACGGATTCAGCCGGGCAGTACTTGGCTGGCCAATACCACGACCTGGAATTTACAGGATGATGCTAAACTGACCGGCAGTCTGGCTTATCATCATTATCCGCTGGATTTACGTGAAAGCAGTTATCGTACTAATGTCGATTATGAAGATATTACAGCGCGCTTCCAGTATGAAAGGCCTTATCAGTTTCTAGGTCTGGAGCATCAGGGGCGTATTGCCTTGCGCACTACCACACACCGCCCGGACAGTGGGGTTACTGAAACTTTAAGATTTAATACAGAAATTGGTAATCAAACGTATCCGGCAGACACAGTTACCCGCCGTTATACCTATCGTGGTTCAGACAACGTGCTGCAATTTAATCAGGAAACTACATTAAATGATCAGTTCAAATTAGATCTGGGATTGGCAGCTGTGTATACCCATCGGGAAAGTGAAGTGACTTATGCAAATATTATTCCCGACCCAGATTTAGGTCCTGATGTAGATCCTAAAGTCAGTCGTTATGAATGGAATTTTGCACCACGAGTTGGATTGACCTATCAGCCAAATGACTCTGTGCAATGGTTTGCCAATTTAAGCCGGAGTATTGAACCGGCACATCCTTGGGCAATGGCTTGGTCTTCACCTTATTACTATTCTAAAGACAGTGGAGCTGCATCAAATCGAGTACGTGCGCCAATCTATTTGGATACGCAAACCGCCAATAGTTTTGAACTGGGGGGGCGTGGACAATCAGGTTTTGGAGACTGGGCACTGAGCTACTATTATTCCAAGATTAAAAAGGAGCTATTGTCTTCTGAAATGATTAAAAATTACGGGAATGATTCTGATTCTACTACTTCAGAGGAAAGAATTAGTGTAGAAGCAAATGCGACACCAACGATTCATCAAGGGGTAGAGCTAAGTCTGGATACGCCATTGCATGAATCCGAATATGGCGAACTGCGTCTGCAACAGGCTTATACCCTTAGCGATTTTCAGTATAAAAATGATTCATTGTTTGGCAAGAACCAGTTGCCAGGAATCCCTAAACATCTGTATCAGGCTCAACTGAGTTATGCTTTGAATAATGGCCTCTATATTGGTCTGAATACCGAATATGCATCTAAAATGGCGCATGATTATGCTAATAGCCAATTCAGTGACGACTATCAGATCTGGGGCATTGACGTGGGTTATGCACCAGAACATCAATCATGGAAAACCTGGATCAACTTTAAAAATATCACCGATGAGAAATATGCTGCGGTCGTGATTCCTGGGCTAAATGATCAAGGTGCTGATGTAGCGCGATCTTCGCCAGGTGAAGGTTTTTCTACTTATGCCGGTGTGTCATTTAAATTTTAATTATTTAAAAATTAAAAAAAGAGCGGGCTATTTCCCGCTCTTTTTATTTACCCAATAAAATGATTGATCAGGTTTCTAAAATTCCGCTAACGCCTGTCACAATCATATCGATGGCAATGGTACCAATCAGAAGCGCTGCAACACGACCGACAATATCGACATACAGGTCAATATAGTTGGAATATTTATGCTGTAAATGATCATGCAGATATTTCATCAGGATCAGCAGGCTACAAGTCAGAAACAGCGTAGAAAAAATCACCAGAATGGTTTGCATTAAACTGAGCTGTATGCCGGTGATCACAGATGCCGAAATGGTACCCGGACCGATCATAAACGGCATGGCAATCGTGCCCGCCAGATGACTGGGCGCTCCACGCATCACGCCAATCGTATCAGCACCTTCAAAGACATAACGATAGCCGATCACCAAAAAGATAATACCGCCAAAAATCTGGAAGGACTCAAACCGTACATGCAAGACTTCATTAAAGAAGGCTTCACCGGTTTTTGCAAAAATGATGAACACAATAAAGCTGATCAGACTGCCTTGAATCAATGCCATGTTGAATACTTTTGCATCGGAATTACGGATAATTCCGAGCATGTAAATACTCATCAAAAATGGATTGAGCAGGGAGAAAAACAGGGCAAAGGCATTCAAACTTTCTGACATTATTGAGTCCTTACGTAGTTGAGAGATCCTAGATTTCACGATCCGGGAACAGCGGACGTTTACCTGGGCTAATACGGTTAATATGTAGATACATCATATGGCGTTCATATTTATCCAGGATGTCATTGATCACCTGTTCCTTACTGTAACCGACCAGATCGTTTCCCTGAGAGCCTTCAAACAGATAACTTTCCAGACGATAGTAATAACGTTTGGTTCGTTTACCACGTGAACTGAAATTTGGCGTGTCATAGCGTACCGGCCATATTTCGTAGACAAAGTTTTCTTCTTCATCGAGCTGAATGGTCAGATCCAGATGATACAGTTCAGGTTCTTCCTCCAGCGATTTTTCCTGAATATTGACTTGAATACCTTTGTCAATTAACTCGGTTGCAACGGCCTCAATGGCTGGTTTGCAAACATTGTCCAGCATGGTCCGCGTCTGGGACAGGCTTGGATGCAGCATGACCCGGCTCAGACGCTTCTTCCAGTTCAAAATATCCACATTACCGACCACAGGTGCCGCATTCAGGCTGGTGCTTGCCTGACGAAAATCCTCCAGACGCAAGGACTTATAGAGTCCCGCCATCACAAAGAAAATGACGAAACTAAAAGGCAGACCCATAATAATTGTGGTGTTCTGTAATGCTGTCACGCCATTCGCCATGAGCATTGCCAAAGTCAGCAAACCGATGGCAATGGCCCAGAACACACTGAGCCAGCGCGGTGAATCATGCTCAATATTAGTGAATTTGGTCGTGAAATTTCCCAATACCAATGCCCCTGAATCCGCTGAGGTCACATAGAACAGCAAGCCGGTAATAGTGGCGACACCTGCAGTAAACATAAAGCCTGGATACTGCGCCAAGAGATCATAAAAACCATGTGCCGGATTTTCTAAAACTGTCGTAGCAAGTTGAGTATTACCATCAAAAATCACGTTGTATAAAGCACTGTTACCGAAAATAGACAACCATGTCAGGGTAAATAACAGAGGAATAACCAAAGTGCCCGTGACAAATTCGCGAATGGTACGACCACGCGAAATACGAGCCAGGAACAAACCGACAAAAGGTGACCAAGCGATCCACCATGCCCAGAAGAATAGGGTCCAACTATTCATCCACTCTTTCGGTTGTTCAAAAGGAAAACTGCTTAAAGAAAGCTTCGGGAACTGGCTGATATAGTCACCAAAATTCTGGATCAAGGCGGCTAATAAAAACTCGGTATTTCCTACAAACAGAATGAATAGCAACAGCCCAATTGATACATAGATATTAATTTCAGACAGGATCCGGATGCCTTTATTGACACCCGCAGTGACTGAAATAATAGTAATAATCACAGCAACGGTGATGAGTGCAGTTTGAATCCAGATATTTTCTGGTACATCAAAAAGCACATGCAGGCCATAATTTAATTGTACAACGCCAATACCGCAGGTCGTGGCAATCCCGAAAATCGTGCCGAGTACTGCAGCCGTATCCACAGTATGGCCAATTGGACCATTAATTCTTTTTCCAAAAATAGGATAGAGTGCTGATCGAATGGTGAGCGGTAAATTGTAGCGATAGCTGAAATAACCTAGCGCGACCCCAATCAGCGCATACATACTCCAGCCAGTTAAACCGTAGTGAAACAGGGTCCACACCATGGACTGGCGCGCAGCTTCAAAAGTTTCACCTTCGCCCACAGGTGGATTCATATAGTGGGAAAGCGGTTCCGCCACCGAGAAAAACATCAGGTCAATCCCGATCCCGGCAGAAAATAGCATCGCCGACCAACTCAGCAGGCTAAATTCTGGTTTGGAATGTTTAGGGCCGAGTTTAATCTCGCCATAACGGGAACAGGCGATAAAGACGATAAAAACCAGATACAGCGTTGCCGCCAGCAGATAATACCAGCTAAAGGTACGACTAACCCAGTTTAAGATATTGATAATGACTTGATTGGCTTGTTCATTAAATAAAATGGTGATGATAGAAAACAGCAGAATAAGCGTCGCCGAAAAATAAAAAACTACTTTATTCAGACCATCTTGCATCTCTTCTTTTTTCTTTTGCATAAATCCATGACCATCGTGTTGTTGCCGGATGATCTACAGTGCAGTGTGATTTAAAAGCAAAAGCCTGCGGTAAAGCTTCCTTGTTTTCGTGAATTACAAACTTTTGCAAATCCAAAACAAACTGCGCTGTACATCAAGGGTGAGCTGGCACTATAATTTTTATTAATTGAACGTTCAATTAAAAAAGCGTTTATGAATTGTTACATCATTCAGCTATTTGCTTTAGCAGAGTGACTTTCTATTGTTATATCCGTTATTCAGGTTAGTCTTATGCCAAAAGTTGGTATGCAACCGATCCGTCGCCAGCAACTGATCGATGCCACCTTAGCTGCAGTGAATGAGCTAGGTTTTGCAGAAGCTTCAATTAGTCAGATTGCTCAGAGGGCAGGTGTCTCAACTGGCATCATAAGTCATTATTTTCAAGGTAAAAATGGCTTGATTGAAGCCACAATGCGTTACTTATTGCAGCAATTGGGTAAATCTGTTGCACAGATAAAGATACAGGTTGATGACTTACCGGAGCAGCGCTTGTTAGCGATCGTACGTGGTAATTTTGCTGCTCCACAAACGGATAAGGCGGCCATGAAAGTCTGGTTGGCGTTCTGGGCTAGCAGTTTGCACCAACCTGAATTACACCGTTTACAGCAGATCAATCATTACCGTTTACATTCCAATCTTAAATACGAATTCATGAAAAAGTTAAATAAAGACCAGGCAGAGAAAGCCGCTCAAGGTCTGGCAGCATTGATTGACGGATTCTGGTTAAGAGGTGCTTTGGTAAATGGCGAAATTGACCCAGAACTGCCGATTGAACTGTGTAGTAAATATATCCGGCAACAACTCAAATAACCCACCTGCGAGGAAATTCCATTGACAACATTCAAACTGCAACGTCCTTATATTCATGGACAATATGTCGATGCAACGTCCAATAGCACGTTTCAAACGATTAATCCTGCAACAGGCGAAATTCTGGCAGACGTGCAGGTATGTACGCGAAAAGATATCGATCGCGCTGTTGAATCGGCACAACAAGGACAAAAAGTCTGGGCAGAAATGACGGCGATTCAACGTTCCCGTATTTTGAACAAGGCTGTTGCCATCCTCCGTGAACGTAATGACGAGCTGGCGCGTTTAGAAAGTCTCGACAGTGGTAAAGCTTTCAGTGAAACATCCACCGTCGATATTGCGACAGGTGCAGATGTACTCGAATACTATGCAGGTATTTTGCCAGCATTAGAAGGCCAGCAAATCCCGCTCAGAAGCAGTTCGTTTGTTTATACTCGCCGTGAACCTTTGGGTGTGGTTGCCGGGATTGGTGCATGGAATTATCCGGTTCAAATTGCCTTATGGAAATCTGCACCTGCACTGGCAGCAGGCAATGCCATGATCTTTAAAGCCAGTGAAGTGACGCCTTTAACTGCATTAAAACTGGCAGAAATTTATACTGAAGCAGGTGTGCCGCATGGTGTCTTTAATGTGGTTACCGGCAGTGGTGAAATTGGTGGTTATCTGACTTCGCATCCTGATATTGCCAAAGTGTCGTTTACCGGTGGCGTTTCTACCGGCAAAAAGGTCATGGCGCAAGCTGCAAATTCTAGCCTGAAAGAAGTCACGATGGAGCTGGGCGGTAAGTCTCCGCTGATTATCTGTGAAGATGCCGATCTGGATTTGGCGGCCGATATTGCCATGATGGCCAATTTCTATAGTTCTGGTCAGGTGTGTACCAACGGTACTCGCGTATTTGTGCCTTTGGCATTGAAAGCAGAATTTGAAGAAAAGATTTTGCAGCGTGTTGAACATATCCGTATGGGTGATCCACTTGATCCTGAAACCAATTTCGGTCCGGTTTCCAGCTTTGAGCATATGGAAAAAGTGCTGGGCTATATCGAAAAAGGCAAGATAGAAGGGGCACGCCTATTATGTGGCGGCGGCCGTGCTAAGGATGAACAGTTTGTCCAAGGAGCTTATGTCCTGCCAACCGTATTTACCGACTGCCGTGATGACATGACCATTGTACGTGAAGAAATCTTCGGTCCAGTCATGAGCATCCTGAGTTATGACACCGAGCAAGAAGCCATTCGTCGTGCCAATGATACCGATTATGGTCTGGCTGCAGGTGTCGTCACACCAGACTTAGCCCGTGCACACCGAATTATTCATCAGGTAGAAGCGGGTATCTGCTGGATCAATACCTGGGGTGAATCGCCTGCAGAAATGCCTGTCGGTGGTTATAAACATTCCGGTGTTGGACGTGAAAATGGGCTTGTGACCTTGCAGCATTACACCCAGACCAAATCGGTTCAGGTCGAACTCAGTCCTTTCCAATCTGTATTTAGCGCATAAGGGGGATTTGATGAATTACGACTATATTATTATCGGTGCGGGCTCTGCGGGTAATGTTCTGGCAGCGCGTTTAACTGAAGATCCGGATGTAAAAGTCCTGTTGCTGGAAGCGGGTGGGCCGGATTACCGTCTAGACTTCAGAACACAAATGCCGGCTGCATTGGCTTATCCATTACAGGGACGACGCTATAATTGGGCCTATCTGACCGATCCTGAACCACATATGAATAACCGTCGTATGGAGTGCGGGCGCGGCAAGGGTCTGGGCGGTTCTTCATTAATTAACGGCATGTGTTACATTCGTGGTAATGCTATGGATCTGGAACAGTGGGCCAGCCTGAAGGGGCTAGAACACTGGAGCTATGCTGAATGTCTGCCGTATTATAAAAAAGCTGAAACGCGCGATATTGGCGGCAATGATTATCATGGTGACTCTGGACCGGTTTCGGTGGCAACACCTAAAAATGGCAATAATGAACTGTTCCATGCCATGGTCGAGGCAGGTGTACAGGCCGGCTATCCACGTACTGATGACCTGAATGGCTATCAGCAGGAAGGTTTTGGACCGATGGACCGTACCGTAACGCCGCAAGGCCGTCGTTCCAGTACAGCACGTGGTTATCTGGATATGGCCAAAGACCGGGATAATCTCACGATTATTACCCACGCTATGACCAACCGGATTTTGTTTAATCGTAATCAGGCAATTGGTGTGGAATATTTTGAAGGACAAAATACCTTACAGCCGATTCAGGTCTTTGTGGATCGTGAAGTTTTATTATGTGGTGGTGCGATTGCCTCACCGCAAATCCTGCAACGCTCCGGTGTAGGTCCAGCCGAACTGTTAAAAAGTCTGGATATTCCTGTGGTTCAGGATTTGCCAGGCGTTGGTGAAAATCTGCAGGACCATCTGGAAATGTACCTGCAATATAAGTGCAAAAGACCGGTTAGCTTATATCCGGCACTCAAGTGGTATAACCAGCCCATGATTGGTGCGGAGTGGCTGTTTTTAGGTAAAGGTATTGGGGCCAGTAACCAGTTTGAAGCCGGTGGTTTTATCCGCTCCTCAGACGAATTTGACTGGCCCAATATCCAGTATCATTTCCTGCCTGTGGCCATTAATTATAATGGCACCAATGCCATTCATGAACATGGTTTTCAGGCTCATGTGGGCTCTATGCGTTCGCCGTCACGTGGCCGTGTTCGTCTGAAATCCAAAGACCCGTTTGAGCATCCAAGTATTCTGTTCAACTATATGAGTACCGAGCAGGACTGGCGTGAATTCCGCGATGCCATCCGCATTACCCGGGAAATCATGCATCAGCCGGCATTAGATCCCTATCGTGGTGAAGAAATCAGTCCGGGAAAACATCTACAAACAGATGCTGAAATTGATGAATTTGTTCGTAATCATGCAGAAACCGCGTATCATCCATCGTGTAGCTGTAAAATGGGTGAGGATGACATGGCGGTTGTCGATGGTTATGGACGCGTACATGAAATGCAGGGTCTGCGCGTGATTGATGCCTCGATCATGCCTTTGATCATTACCGGCAACCTCAATGCAACTACGATTATGATCGCTGAAAAACTGGCAGACCATATTCGTGGCAAGCCTGCTCTTGCGCCTTCATCTGCACCTTTTTACAAGGCGCCTCGCGCTTAAATCATGGTTTTATTCCTGTTGTCTAGCAAAGCAGGAGTAAAGCGAATTTCAATTTTGTCCCAAAGCGGAGATAAAACCTCGACTGCTTTCGATTTTATCTCCGCTTTGCTTAATACATTTTATATTTTATGAAAATATTCAATCAAACAGTGCTGTTTGGCTGCGCTGCTGTTTCAAGTTTTTACTGTTATGCCGATGATGCGGAAGTAAAAAAAATAGAAGCAAGCGGAAACTTGAGTGTGGTCTCCAAATACGTCTCCCGCGGTTTGACCAATGCGCCTGAAAATGACGACGTTGCTGTACAGGCTGCATTGAATCTGGCTTATGGTAATTTTTATGTCGGATATTGGGGATCTACGCTTGGATACTCTTATGCAGAAGTGCAGGGGCGTCAGGGACATCGTTCAGACAAATTCGAGCATAACTTTCTGCTGGGTTATACCCATAGCAGCGAAAATTATGATTGGGATCTATGGAACGCAACCTATTATTATCCGGGCGGCAAGCATACTACCGGAAATGAGCTGGGTTTAAATATAAGTCGTGCATTGAATGATCAGACCAGTATTGGCGCCAGTGTATCGACCTATCTGTATGATGTGGCTTATGCCAATCAGGGCGATACTTTTTATACGCTTAACCTGAATCATCAGTTGAATGATCGCCTGAATGCCAGCATTACAGCAGCAGGAAGCTATTTTAACGATGAAGGCAAATATGAGGGCGGTGAACTGGGCGATACCGAAAAGCAGTTTGCCTTTCGTTATGCTTCTGCCGGACTCAGTTATGCGCTTTTACCGCAGTTGAGTATGTCAGGTGAATATATCTTTGGCGGTTATGACCGCTATGATGACAAGCAGCGTAATCTTGCAGTATTTGCACTGAGTTATGATTTTTAAAATTATGAAATCATTCAGACTAGGCGGGTGAAAATCTGCCTTATCTGCAACTTTGATTAATAGTATAAGCCATGACTTGAAGTTGATTCATGCTCCGGCAGCTCAGGAAAGACTGAGGATCTGGTTTAATCTGCCAGAATTTCAGACAAATATTATCAATTTCATAAAATAATTCTATAATAGCGCCCATTCTCGGCAGCGTTATCCAGACACTTCGTCAAATGGTATAACCTGACCATTTTCTATTTTTCATTCAAGTTCTCCTCCGTGAACCGGCTTGTATATTCAGATTCAGCATCTTATCTGTCCGTGACGGCACATAAGAATATTTAGGTATCCACATGGAAATTAAGGTCAATTATCTCGATAATCTTCGTCAGGAAGCCAAGTTCGATGACTTCACGGTAATCGCCGATCAGCCGATCCGCTATAAAGGCGATGGTTCGGCACCCGGCCCATTCGATTATTTTCTGGCATCTTCAGCTTTATGTGCGGCTTATTTTGTCAAAGTCTATTGCGCGGCACGTGATATTCCGACCGACAATATCCGCCTATCTCAAAACAATATCGTTGATCCTGAAAACCGATATAAACAGATTTTTAAAATTCAGGTGGAACTACCGGCTGATATTTCTGAAAAAGACCGCCAGGGAATTTTACGTTCGATCGACCGTTGTACCGTCAAAAAAGTAATTCAAACCGGTCCTGAATTTGTCATTGAAGAAGTAGAAAGTATCGATGCAGATGCTCAGGCCTTGTTAATGCCAAGTCTGGCTTCTGACCATACGACTTTCATTCCGGGTAAGGACCTTCCGCTGGAAGAAACGATTGCCAATATGTCTGCCATTCTGGCAGGCCTTGGCATGAAGATTGAAATCGCGTCTTGGCGTAATATCGTGCCGAATGTGTGGTCGCTACATATCCGTGATGCGCAGTCACCAATGTGCTTTACCAATGGTAAGGGTTCGACCAAAGAAAGTGCGCTGGCATCTGCCTTGGGCGAATTTATTGAGCGTCTGAATTGCAACTTTTTCTATAACGACCAGTTCTGGGGTGAGGATATTGCCAATGCCGAATTTGTGCATTATCCAGATGAAAAATGGTTCCAGCCAGGTCCAAATGGCGAACTACCTGCAGAAGTTTTAGATGAACATACCCGTGAAATTTATGATCCTGAAGATGAATTATTGGGTATCCATCTTTACGACACCAACTCTGGTAATAAAGCACGTGGCATCTGTTCATTGCCATTTGTACGTCAGTCTGATGGTGAAACCGTTTATTTCCCGTCGAATCTGATCGAAAACCTTTACTTAAGTAACGGGATGAGTGCCGGCAATACCTTGGCTGAAGCGCAAGTACAATGTCTTTCTGAAATTTTCGAACGTGGGGTAAAACGCGAAATTCTGGAAGGTGAACTGGCACTACCGGATGTGCCTGAACATGTTCTGGCAAAATATCCAAAAATTGTTGAAGGCATTAAAGGCCTAGAAGAACAGGGCTTCCCGGTTCTGGTCAAAGATGCATCTTTAGGCGGTCAGTTCCCGGTCATGTGTGTCACCTTGATGAACCCACGTACCGGCGGTGTATTTGCCTCATTTGGTGCCCATCCAAACTTTGAAGTGGCTTTGGAACGCAGTCTGACTGAGTTATTGCAAGGCCGTAGTTTTGAAGGTCTGAATGATCTGCCAAAACCAACCTTTAGCAGTAATGCCGTGACTGAACCAAATAACTTCGTCGAGCATTTCATCGACTCGAGCGGTGTAGTGTCTTGGCGTTTCTTCAGCGCGAAATCAGATTATGATTTTGTCGAGTGGGATTTCACTAATAACGGTCAAAATTCGAATGCGGACGAAGCTCAGGAATTATTCACGATTCTGGAAGACATGGGCCATGAAGTTTATATGGCGGTGTATCACCATCTAGGTGCAACAGCTTGCCGTATTCTGGTACCGGGCTATTCGGAAATCTATCTGGTAGAAGATCTGGTTTGGGACAATACCAACAAGGCTTTGTTATATCGTGAAGATATCCTGAATCTGCATCGACTGGATGATGAACAACTGCAAGCATTGGTTGAGCGTCTGGAAGAAGCAGATGAGGATGACTATACCGAAATCAAAACCTTGATCGGTATCGAGTTCGATGAAAATACTGAATGGGGCCAACTCACTATTCTGGAACTGAAACTGCTGATTTATGTGGCTTTGCAGCAATTTGAAGAAGCCAAAGATCTGGTTGAGCAGTTCCTGCAGTTCAATACCAATACCGTTGAACGTGGCCTGTTCTACCAGTGCATGAATGTCGTTCTGGAAGTCATTCTGGATGATGAAATGGAACTGGATGATTATGAGCACAACTTCCGCCGTATGTTTGGTGATGCCCGTATGGATGCCGTTCTAGGTTCAATCGAAGGCACAGTTCGTTTCTATGGTTTGACCGAAACCAATATGCAGCTTGAAGGACTGGACCGTCATTTACGCCTGATTGACAGCTATAAGAAATTGCATGCAGCACGCGCCAAGTTTGTAGCAAATCAAAAATCTTAATGAATGACTAAAATTTTTCGTCATTGGTTTTAAATTTTAAAGATGGCTTAGCTCATTTTGGTTAAGCCATTTTTATATCCAGTACGCTATAAAATCTTTTCTATTATTTCTATTCTAACTTATTAATTCCAGCTCCCGAGGGAGCTGGGATTACCTAAAAAATTAAAGTGAAGTGTTAATACTAACTGCTTCAAGAGTGGGTATATGAATGTGAGAAATAGATGTATTTTTCTCATTCACAGGAATTACCTTACATATTCGGGTAATTCGGACCACCACCACCTTCCGGTGTCACCCAGGTGATGTTCTGGGACGGATCCTTGATGTCACAGGTCTTGCAGTGTACACAGTTGGCTGCATTGATCTGGAAACGTTTCGAACCGTCATTATTTTCCATGATTTCATACACCCCTGCCGGGCAGTAACGCTGTGCAGGCTCATCCCATGTCGGCAGGTTGACTTCCACCGGAATTGAAGCATCGGTGAGTTTCAAATGTGCTGGCTGGTTCTCTTCATGCACGGTATTCGATACAAACACTGAAGACAGACGGTCAAAGGTTAGCTTGCCATCCGGTTTTGGATAGTTTGGCTTGAAGCTTTCAGCTGCCTGGGTTTTTAGCGCAGCATGGTCTTGAACCAGATCATGCAAGGTAAAAGGCACTTTAAATACGTTCTGGTCGATGAAGTTAAAGGCACCACCGATCCATTGACCGAACTTGTGCATTGCCGGGCCAAAGTTACGCGAGTTATACAGCTCTTCTTTTAGCCAGCTGTTGTTGAACTTGTCGATATACGCCGTGAGTTCTTTCACGAAGAAATCTTCACCCTCTACAACACGCGCCACCGCCAGATCACCGCCTTTTTCTACACCAGCAGCAATCGCTTCAAATACCGCTTCACCGCAGAGCATGCCGGATTTCATGGCTGTATGAGAACCTTTGATCTTGGCAAAGTTCAGGAAGCCGGCATCATCACCAATCAATGAGCCGCCCGGGAAGGTGAATTTTGGTAATGAGTTAAAACCACCTTTGGTCACAGCACGCGCACCATAAGAAATACGCTTACCACCTTCCAGATACTGCTTGATCAATGGATGGGTTTTCCAGCGCTGCATTTCCATGAAGGGATACATATGCGGGTTGGTGTAAGACAGATCTACGATCATGCCCAGAGTCACCTGGTTATTCTCAGCATGGTATAACCACCAGCCACCTGAAGAACCAGTTTCATTCAATGGCCAGCCGGCACCATGCATCACCAGACCCGGTTTATGCTTGGCAGGATCGATTTCCCAAAGCTCTTTAATGCCGATGCCGTAATGCTGTGGATCCGCATCCTTGTCCAGGTTGAACTTCTGGATCAGACGTTTACCTAAGTGACCACGACAGCCTTCAGCGAAAATTGTGTATTTGGCATGCAGTTCATAACCCGGGGTAAAGTTATGCGTTGGTTCGCCATCTTTACCAATACCCATATCACCGGTTTGGATGCCTTTGACTGTACCATCGGCATGATACAGAATTTCAGACGCGGCAAAGCCCGGAAAGATCGACACTTCCAGTTCTTCCGCTTTCTGGCCTAACCAGCGCACCACATTGCCCAGTGAAATGACATAGTTGCCATCGTTATGCATGGTTTTAGGCACCATCCAGTGCGGTGCTTCCTGTGATTTTTCATCTGACAGCAGGAAGAAGGTTTTATCTTCAGTCACCGGGACATTCAGCGGGGCACCCTGTTCTTTCCAGTCCGGGAACAGCTCGTTCATGGCACGCGGTTCAAGTACCGCACCAGACAGAATATGCGCACCGACTTCGGAGCCTTTTTCTACGACACAAACGGACAAATCGTTTAAGTTGTTTTCAATTGCAAGTTGACGGATTTTGATCGCAGCAGAAAGACCCGCAGGGCCTGCGCCTACGATGACGACGTCAAACTCCATCGATTCTCTTGTTATATCTTCCATAATATAAAATCCAATTTCGCTATACGATATTTATAGCATTATCTAAATCGGTTATGAAGCTTATTTTTGATCTTTTTATTTGGAATAGGAATTTATCTTTTTTAAATCTTATCTATTTCGCAGCATTAAAAAGGTTTGCTGAGAATTCTGGATAAAGGAAGAAGATGTGTAGATTGGGTATTCAATAAAAGAGCGACTTAATGTCGCTCTGATAATTAATTTTTTATATGTTATTGAGATTCATTGCAATATTATTCACCATGTGAATCAGACGCGGTCCAATTTCATTTTCCAGTTTTTCCTGATTTAACAGATAACTTGGGGCACCACAGTTAAACGTTAATATCCCATGTTTGGGGTGAACCAACGGAACTGCCACGGAATTCACATCCTTAGCCCAGTCACCTAAAGACAGACAGTAGCCATAATCCTGATAATCACGGATTGCACGTTCCAGATTACGCTTGATGGTTGGCCACTGATCTTCGTTTCTTTTCTTGATGGCATCAAATAAATATTCGCGTTCCTTCACATCCATCGCTGCCAGACAGGCCCGTCCCATGGCACTGCTATGAATCGGTAAAGTCGAACCGACAGGGCGGCGCATGGTTAGCGTCGATTCTGTATGTACCACTTCCAGATAAATCATGCTCAAACGGTCACGGGTAGCCATTGCCACAGGGGCTTGGGAATAACGGGACATTTCTTCCATAAACGGATAAGCCTGAGTCCGTGCAGAAATATTACTCAAAGCTGCATAACCCAAAGCCAATACGCCAACATCCAACAGATATTTCGTGGTATTCGGTAGTTGTTTTAAATAACCTAAAGAAACCAGGGTGCTGGTAATACGGGCCACAGTTGGCTTGGGTAAGTTGGTTAATTGTGCAATTTCCTGATTGCCAAGCAATTGATTGGTCGCTGAAAAGCAACGCAAAATTTCTAATCCACGCGCAATAGATGCAATAAATTGAGGATTATTTTCTCTATGAATATGTGAAATCGGATCTAAACGGATTTCATCAAAGTTGGGAATTTCACCAGTTTTATTTTTTGTCATGGTCAGGGCAATTAAAGTTAAATTAATGAATATGATAGCAACATAATTTCACGATACAAAATAAAACACTTCTACAAAAGATAAAATATAGGAAAAGTGTCGAAATTATTTGTGGTCGGAAAGAATTTTGTTACTCAAGTTTAAAGACAACATAAAATCATCTAGTTTTTAGGTTTAATACGTAGCCAACACATTTAAGAAGTTTCGATTTCTCCGAAAGAGTCAGTGACCGATAAGTATTACAGCAAGAAAAAAGGTTTAATTATCTATTCAAAAAAACTGATAAATAAAACAATTATTCATCAAAATATTTCGTATCGTGAAATTAAATCTTAAACATAAATCAACTGGAATACCAGAAAAATTTCATTTTTTAGTTAAAACATAAAATTTTTAATAATTCTACTTGCTCAAAATGATTTTATATGATTATTTATTTCGTAATACGAAACAAAAATAAGGGTAAAGGAATTTACCTAAATTATATCCATGGAGATTCATATGATTCGTGATCCGGAAATGCTAGACCAACTTCTGTCAACGATTCGCGATTTTGTAAAAAATGAACTGGTGCCTCTTGAGCATGAAGTAGAAGAGAACAACGCCATTCCTGAACATATTGTGGAACAGATGAAAGAGCTGGGCTTGTTTGGCCTGACGATTCCTGAAGAATATGGCGGTTTAGGCATTACCATGGAAGAAGAAATTCTGGTCGCGATGGAGTTAGGTCATACATCAGCTGCATTCCGCTCTTTAATTGGTACTAACAACGGCATTGGCTCAAGTGGCATCATTATCGACGGTACAGAAGAACAAAAACAGAAATATTTACCGCGTTATGCAACGGGCGAAATTATTGGTTCATTCTGTTTGACCGAACCGGATTCCGGCTCAGACGCTGCTGCTTTAAAAACCAGTGCAGTCAAAGACGGCGATTATTATATTTTAAACGGAACTAAACGCTTTATCACCAATGCACCACGTGCCACGACATTTACCGTGATGGCACGTACCAATCAAGAGATTAAAGGTGCGAGCGGTATTTCAGCATTTCTAGTCGAAGCAGGCACACTTGGTTTAAGCCTAGGTAAAATTGACAAGAAAATGGGCCAACATGGTTCCTATACCTGTGATGTAATTTTTGATAACTGTAAAGTGCATAAAGATCAGCTGATTGGCGGTGTAGAAGGGATTGGCTTCAAAACAGCAATGCGCGTTCTAGATAAGGGCCGTCTGCACATTGCCGGTTATAGCGTCGGCATGGCAGAGCGTATGCTGGAAGATGCACTTAACTATGCAGTGGAACGCAAACAGTTTGGCCAGCCCATTGCGAATTTCCAGCTAATCCAAGGTATGTTGGCAGACTCCAAAGCCGAGATTTATGCAGCCAAATGTATGGTGCTGGATGCTGCGCGTCTACGTGATGCTGGCCAAAATGTTACGACTGAAGCCTCTTGTGCCAAAATGTTTGCAACTGAAATGTGTGGTCGAGTTGCTGATCGCTGTTTGCAGATTCATGGTGGAGCGGGTTATATCAGTGAATATTCAATTGAACGTTTCTACCGTGATGTGCGTCTGTTCCGTTTATATGAAGGAACCACACAAATCCAGCAAATTATTATTGCGCGTGAAATGATTAAACAAGCAACCGCCTAATCTCATAATTTTAAAATAAGGAAATATTAAAATGACGACAAAAATTAGATTTGATTGGCAAGACCCGTTTTTAATCGAACAGCAACTGACGTCAGAAGAGCGCATGATCCGCGATGCAGCGGCAGCGTACTGTCAAGACAAACTGATGCCGCGGGTACTGGAACAGTTCCGCCATGAAAAAACCGATCCGGCTATTTTCCGTGAGATGGGTGAACTTGGTCTGCTAGGCCCAACCATTCCGGAACAGTACGGTGGTGCAGGTTTAAATTATGTCAGTTATGGTCTGATTGCCCGTGAAGTTGAACGTGTCGATTCAGGTTATCGCTCAATGGCCAGCGTACAAAGCTCTTTGGTGATGGTGCCAATTAATGAATTTGGTTCTGAAGAGCAAAAGCAGAAGTATTTACCAAAATTAGCAACCGGTGAATATATTGGTTGCTTCGGCTTGACCGAGCCGGATCATGGTTCGGATCCGGGCAGCATGATTAGCCGTGCTAAAAAAGTCGAGGGTGGTTACCGTTTAACTGGCGCAAAAATGTGGATTACCAATAGTCCGATTGCCGATGTATTTGTAGTTTGGGCCAAAGAAGTTTCTGCCGAAGGTAATATCGGTGACATTCGTGGCTTTATTTTAGAAAAAGGCTGGGAAGGGCTTTCTGCTCCAACGATTCACGGCAAGGTGGGTCTACGTGCCTCAATCACCGGTGAAATTGTAATGGATAACGTCTTTGTTCCAGAAGAAAATGCATTTCCGGAAGTTCGCGGTTTAAAAGGGCCTTTTACCTGCTTGAATAGTGCACGTTACGGGATTGCCTGGGGTGCCATGGGAGCTGCAGAGTTCTGCTGGCATACCGCACATCAATACACCATGGACCGTAAACAGTTTGGTCGACCACTCGCTGCGAATCAGCTGATCCAGAAGAAACTGGCAGATATGCAAACTGAAATTGCACTCGGTTTGCAGGTGGCTTTACGTTTTGGCCGCATGAAAGATGAGGGCATTGCGTCAGTTGAAGGTACGTCTTTAATTAAGCGTAATAACTGCGGCAAGGCGCTGGATATTGCCCGTTTGGCCCGTGACATGATGGGTGGAAATGGCATTAGCGATGAATTCGGTGTAGCCCGTCATCTGGTTAATCTGGAAGTGGTAAATACCTATGAAGGTACCCATGATGTACATGCCCTGATTTTAGGTCGTGCACAAACCGGAATCGCAGCCTTTTGCAACTAAACCTGACATCAACTTCTAGCCAGCATTGCTGGCTAGATTGTTTTACGGGTTTAAGAATTGTGCTTAATCACATCATTCAATGTATTGCTACGTGATTTCTGCAGAGAAAATTTATCAAGAATTTTTAAAATCATCTTCATACCACCTGGTTCAAGCGTGGTAATGATCAGTAAATATTTTATATTTCACCTAAATAATTAAGTGAAATATACGTTTTAAAAAGGCACAGGAGTGCCGAAAAGTAGAAAGAGCATTATGGATACGATCAGTTCACAACAACACCCAGTGGAAGGTGGAAACGAATCCAAGCAAAGAGTCTGGATTCTGGCCTTTATCTTCTCATTTTTGGCATTACTGGTTGATGGTGCTGACATTGCATTATTAGCCTACAGTCTGACCAGTCTGAAACAAGAGTTTTCATTAAGTAATATGCAGGCCGGTGCCTTAGGAAGCTGGACACTTGCAGGCATGGCTATCGGCGGTTTTTTTGGTGGCTGGGCTTGTGACCGTTTTGGCCGGGTTCGTGTGATCGTCATTGCCATTGCATTATTTTCTTCATTAACCTTCTGGTTGGGATTCGTAGAAAGTTATGATCAGTTCAAATGGCTGCGCTTTACGTCTGCAATTGGACTAGGTGCTCTATATATTGCCTGTAATACCCTCATGGCAGAGTATGTACCCACCAAATATCGCTCTACAGTATTGGCAACACTCATGACTGGCTGGACTTTAGGCTCGGTGGTCGCAACTGTTCTGGCTGGATGGCTATTGCCTGAATTTGGCTGGCGATACCTCTATTATATTGCCATTATTCCAATTGTACTGGCCTTCGCGATGTACTTCTTGGTGCCTGAGCCGAAAGCCTGGTTAGATGCGCGTAAAGCACGCCTGGATGCAAAAGCCAGTGGTATTCTGCAGGAAAAACCAAAAAATACTTTTAAAATGATTTTTGAAGATGCACTTAGCCGTCGCATGTTTATCCTCTGGTCCTTCAGTACCGCATTTTTACAGTTTGGCTATTATGGAGTCAGCAACTGGCTACCGGCGTATTTAGAGACTGATCTGGGAATCAAGTTTAAAGAAATGACCATGTATATGATCGGGACTTTCCTGATCATGATGTGTACCAAAGTTATTGCTGGTTTTATCGCTGACCGGATTGGCCGTCGTGCGGTATTTGCTTTCGGCACTATGGGTACTGCAATTTTTATCCCTGTGATTGTCTTTGGTAATACGCCGGATAATATCCTCTGGCTGATGTTATTTTTCGGTTTTCTCTATGGTATTCCATACGGTATTAATGCGACTTACATGACAGAAAGCTTCTCCACCAAAGTGCGTGGAACAGCAGTGGGTGGGGCATATAACGTAGGCCGACTGGGTGCGGTGTTTGCACCTCTTACCATTGGCTATTTTGCTCAAGGAGGCTCAATTGGTACCGGCTTACTGATTATGGGCATTGCCTATTTTCTTTGCGGCCTGATACCCGCTTTCTTTATTAAAGACCGCTTATTTGATCCACAAAAGGCAGATTAATCTGCACTCGTAATATAGATAGAACATGCTAGGAAGCAATATGATGAATAAAATCACGCAGGATATCGAGACGGTACTTAAGCAAATTCCTGATGGTGCACACATTATGACCAGTGGTTTTGGCCTGGCAGGTCAGCCGGTAGAATTAATCGAAGCATTAATTGACTTTGGTCCTAGAGACTTAACCATTATTAACAACAATGCAGCTTCTGGAGATCGTGGTCTAACCAATCTGCTGTTGTCTGGACTGGTTAAAAAAATGATCTGTTCATTTCCACGAGCCAATAACTCAACCGTCTTTGAAGATCTGTATAAAGCCGGAAAAGTTGAGCTGGAACTGGTGCCACAAGGCAATCTGGCCTGCCGTATTCAGGCAGCCGGTGCAGGCTTAGGAGCTGTTTTTACTCCAACCGGTTTTGGTACCAAAATAGCTGAGGGTAAAGAAACCCGTAATATCAATGGAAAAGATTATGTGCTGGAATATCCGATACATGCTGATTATGCCTTGGTTTATGCCAATCAGGCAGATCAGTGGGGCAACTTGACCTACCGTAAGGCAGCACGGAATTTTGGTCCGATCATGGCCAAAGCAGCAAAAACCACCATTGCACAAGTCCATCAAGTTGTGGAACTGGGAGAACTTGATCCAGAGATCATTGTAACGCCAGGAATTTTTGTACAGCATGTGGTCAAGGTTGGAGATATTAAATAATGAATATTCAAAAACGTAGTCGTGAACAGATTGTAGCTAAAGTTGCACAAGACATTCCAACCGGCTCTTTTGTAAATTTGGGTATTGGTTTACCGACACGCGTAGCAGGTTATTTAAAACCTGAACAAGGAGTAATTCTACACTCGGAAAATGGCGTTTTAGGTTTTGCTGCATTGAGTGATCCTGAACAGGCAGATGATGATCTGATTAACGCCGGCAAAGAACTCGTAAGCATGTTGCAAGGTGGCAGTTTTATGAATTCTGCCGACTCTTTCGATATCATGCGAGGCGGGCATCTGGATATCTGTATCATGGGGGCTTTTCAGGTCGCTATTAATGGTGATCTGGCGAACTGGCATACCGGTAATGCTGATGCTGTACCTGCTGTAGGCGGTGCAATGGATCTGGCAGTGGGTGCTCGATGTGTCTATGTTTGCATGGAACATGTGACCAAAAACGGTGAAGCAAAAATTGTTGAAGAACTGAGTTATCCTCTAACAGGTAAACATTGTGTCAACCGTATTTATACCGATCTCTGTGTGATTGAATTAAAAGACAACCAGGCTCAGGTTATTGAAATAGTGGATGGCTTAAGTTTTGAAGAATTGCAACGGCAGACTGGCTGTAAATTAGTGGACAGTCGTCAACAAGCAGCCTAAAAATAAGTCCGCAATATTCTGATTGAGTAAAAGTATAGTTTTAGATCACAGCTTCGGCTGTGATTTTTAAATTTTAGAATTATTATCAAATACACGTAATATTGACCATATTTCCGCATTTTAAAGATATAAATACAAACTTTTGCTAATGATTATTTTAATAATAAGTCTAAAATGTTAACAAGCTAAGGAAGGTGATAGTCTGAATGAATAATAATTGTGATGATCAAGAAATTTTTCATATTTTTAATCTGATTGGTCGCCATACTGAACTTAAGCCTATCCTCGATGTCATTAGCCAGTGGCTTGAATCGCGCATTCCAGATGCGCTTGTCACCATTATGCTCTATCAGGATGACACCCAAACTTTAAATGTTATAAGTGGCAAACAGCACTTTTCAAAAGAGTACTGTAATGCTATTCAAGATTTGAAAATTGGGCCAAATCAAGGATCGTGTGGCGTAGCTGCTTTCTTACGTCAGTTGGTCATTAGTCCAAATCTAATGAAAGACCCAAACTGGCAGCCTTACCGTGCTTTGGTAAACGCAGAAAAATTGTCTAGCTGCTGGTCTATGCCGATTATTAATGCTTCAGATATTTTGTACGGAACGTTTGCCACTTATTATCGAACACCGAAAATACCGACTGAACATCATATTCAGCTTTTACAGCAAGCGGCAAAATTAGTTGCTCTCGCAATTGAGCTTGATCAGGAACGTCAAAAAAGACATGAGCTTAATGAAAAATACAGCTCATTTTATACCTATCATCCAGATATCATTTTTGAACTTGACCTGCAGGGACATGTGCTTAATACCAATATTGCTTGCGAAGAAATTACAGGTTTTTCTAAAGCACAAATTCATGGTCAGCACTATTGTGCCTTCATACCGCCCGAATTCCATGAACTTGCGAATGTTTCATTTTCAGAAGCGGCGCAAGGTAAATCTCAACATTATGAACTTCCAATTTATAATGTTGCAGGCGATATCTTATGGCTGGATCTGACCAATTTACCGATTATTCAAAATCAGAACGTTACCGGTATTATTGGCATTGCCCGAGATATTACTGTATCGCGTAAAAACAAGGAGTCTCTACGATTATTAAAACGTGGAGTAGAGGCCAGTCCGAATAGCCTTTTTATTACAGATGTCTCTGAAGAAAGGTTAATGGTGTATGTGAATCCAGCTTTTCTAAAGCTCACCGGTTATACAGCAGCAGAAGTATTAGGACAAAGCTGTTTTTTCTTACAGGGTCCAGATACTGATCCGGATCAGATTGCATTACTCAAGCAAGCGGTCAAAGAACAAAAAGAAATTCAGGTGACTATAAAAAGTTACTGTAAAGATGGCAGCTGGTTCTGGAATCGTTTAACTATAGGTCCTATTTTTGACCAGACAGGAATCTGCACCCATTTTTTAGGAATTCAGGAAGATATTACCCAGCAACGTATTCACGAAGAATATATTCAGCATCAGCATACTCATGATCATTTAACCGGTTTACCGAACCAGCATGCATTCAAAAAAATTCTGGAAAATATTTTTGAAGCACAGCACGAGAGCTCACAACCATTAGTCTTGCTGTATATAGATCTGGACGACTTTAAAAATATCAACGATAGCTTGGGTCATCTGGTGGGTGACCAGATTCTCAAAAGTGTGGGCGAGCGGCTGCAAAAATTTGTTCAAGGCAATAATGTGCTATGCCGCTTCGCTGAAGATGAATTCATTTTGCTGCTCTCAGGGACAGATGAGCACACTGAAGTCGAGGTGATTGCTGGAGAAATTCTTGATCTTCTTTCCATGCTGTTTATCGTCGATCAGTACAAAATACATTTAAGTGCCAGCATTGGTATTGTGGCAGATGACAGTTCGATTCATCATTCTTCTGAATTGATTTATCAGTCTGTTTTGGCGATGCAGGAAGCCAAAAGACAAGGTCGTAATATGTGGCAGTGGTATGAAAAAACCAGAATGCAGCCTGTCGCAGAAATAGACTATACCAATCTGCGTCTGGAACTCATGGAAGCGATCAATCAAGAAAATTTTGACCTGTTCTATCAGCCGCTGGTTCATCCTGAAACTGGACTGGTAACAGGTGTAGAAGCTTTAATCCGCTGGTGCCATCCGCAGCAGGGTTATATTTCCCCAGCGATTTTTATTCCACTTGCAGAAAGAACTGGGCAAATTATTAGTGTAGGTCAATGGGTATTGGAAAAGGCCTGTTTAGATATTGCCGAGTGGAACAAGACACACAATAGCCAGATCACGGTATCGGTGAATATTTCTCCTTTGCAATTCCGTAGAGCAGGCTTTTTGCAGGTGCTTGAACATGCACTTGAACTCAGTCAATTACCGCCGGAATTACTTAAAATTGAAATCACGGAAGGTGTCATCATTAATGGTGCAGATCGAACCATAGAAATTTTGAAAGCAGTGCGTGCTTTAGGTGTACAGGTCGCCATTGATGACTTTGGCACAGGTTATTCGAGTCTCAGTTATCTGCGTCGCTTGCCGATTAATCAAATCAAGTTAGACCGTAGTTTTATTGAAGAGCTGACCCTCGATGGTCAGGATGCTGCAATTGTGCAATCGATTATTCATCTAGCCCATCAGCTGGATCTGGAAGTTGTCGCGGAAGGGGTCGAAACCGTAAGTCAAGCCAGTTTACTCTATCAACAGGGTTGTGATCTGCTACAAGGCTTCTTTTATGCAAAACCTGCACCTTTAACTGAATTGAAGCCTGTTTATCTCGCAATGGAAAATAGTAAATTGAATTAACTCTAAAAGTTAAGATATCAATATTTTCAACCGCTCTTCAGATAGAAAGACAATGATAAACAGGCTTAAAGAATTTTTCTATTTTATCAGCGTATCATCTCTATAATTTATGCTCGGTACAGAAAGCGGGATAAAAAAATAAGCTTTTAACCCCAAAGGTTTTTAACAGTATCTAAGGCTCAGGCTGAATATTGGCTAAATTTCTTTCTTGGTTTAAATCATAATAGTTAATCAAAAAGATCAACACGGCAAAAATAAAACCTAAAATGACGCAGGCAGACCAGCCATAGCTTTTCCATAAATGCAGCGATAAAAATGCACCCAGACCGGCACCTGAAAAATAACAGGTCATATAGATGGCATTAATCCGCGAGCGAGCCTGCATTGAAATTCGATAGACCAGATTCTGGTTCAAGACATGCAAACAGGAAATTCCAAAATAAGCCAGAATTAAGCCCAAGATATAAATCCATAAATAATTCTGGGCAAAGAATAAAGGAATCCAGGCCAGAATCAGTCCGCATGTGGCTAGGTGCGCAATCCATTTTTCCCGATGCCTACCAATCATTTTACCGGTCCACTGAGAGGACCAGATGCCGACCACCCCCACAATACCCATGAGACCAATCTGGAAATCATTAAAATGATAAGGTGCTTCAGCCAGAATAAAAGTCATGGTAGTAAAGATAATACTCAGCATGCCAAAGCCCAAGCCGCCGATCATACTACGCCTGATCAGCATGGGTTCTGTTCGGGCAAAGGTAAATAGTGAGCGATAAATTTGCAATATATTCATCTGTAACTGGCTCTTGGCACTCGGCAACTGGAACCACATGGCCAGACTTAGCAGAAGAATTGCACAACCACTAAATAGGTATACCGCATGCCAGGACCATAAAGTAGAAATCAGTCCGGCCACGGTACGGGCAAACAGAATACCAACCAGAACACCACTCATGAGCAGGCCAACGACTTCGGCACTTTTATCACGTTGCGACAGGCTGGCGGCAAAAGGAATCAGAATCTGGGTGGTAATCGAACAAAAAGAGGCGAGCAGGGTAAAGCCATACAACATATGCAGATTGGTACTGGCTGAAAGCCCAATAAGCGCCAGTCCGGTACACAACATCAAACTACAGATATACAGCCGTTTTTCAAACAAATCACCCAGAGGGACAAACAAAAATAATCCGGTGGCATAGCCAATCTGGGTCAGTACTACAGTCCAGCCAGACTGAGCCACACTGATTTGCAGATCCTCTGCAATAGAATAAATCAAAGGCTGGTTAAAATAGTTACAACCTGCGCAGAGTGCGCAGGTCATTGCCATCATGAACATGAAACGGCGTGAAATTTGCCCTTGGGCTGACATCCTTGTCTCCTGAGGCTTTAAAAACTATAGTTAGCAGAGAAGTTGATACGTGAAATATCTGCTTCCTTATTGTCAAAGGTTTCACGTTTGCTATGATGATATTCTGCACCCAGATTAATCTTTGGAACAGGAGAATAGATCACGTTGGCCACATAGTCGGTTAAGCGCTTATTGGTTTCAGGATTCGCGCGTGCATAGTCGCTGGAATCATCAAAATCAACAACGCTGGCATTAATACTACTCCGTAGTTTTGGCGTAAATTTATGCGTGAAGCCAATATTTATACTATTGAACTCATTGAGCAAAAGTTCATTATTGATTGGATCGACTGAATAATCGCCACCCCAGGCAGCACCATCGGTTGTTGAACCTTGAGTCAAGAAAGCTGCAATACGCTGATCACCGACCATATGGAAATAGTTACCTTGAATCGAGTTTTGATCATCTAAACGGTAACGTCCACCAACGCCCACACCCCAGCCAACTTTCTCGATATCGCCTGTCGCAATCTGTGCCTGCTTTTGATTGACAAAGCCTTGAGCTAATAAATGAAGAGGGCCTGATTGATGAACATATTTAGTGGTTAAAGCAGGTAAGGCAGAAGAACGATCGCCACCGGCCATATATTCCAGACCGACATTCCAGGTATTTTCCGGATCAAGTTTGAAAGCATAGCTCACCTGAGGTGTACGTAAGACTGATCCACCCAGGAACAAGCTGTAGTCGACAGCTTCAGTGCTAATCTCTGGTGTTGACATCAATGACCAGGCCTGACCAAACGTCCAGTTATAGTATTTTAAGTGTGCATGACGGATACGTAATCCACCATCGCCTTTACCATTGTTGGTCCAGAAGTCGGCTTCTAAACGAGCAGAAACATTCGGATTGCCTCCTAGATCTTTGGCCAGGAAACCAATCCGGCTGGCAGCCGCAGTAAAATCGGAACGTACAGAATCCGGTTCAGTAAAAGGTACTTTATTAATCTGGTTAATGGTACGGCCACGGGCTTCAGTAGTACTTTTGAAATCGACTGCACCATCAAAGCGGATCAAGCCATAAACATCGACATTATCTACCATTGAACTCAGCGTTTTAGAGTCTTGCGCTTTGGCTTGTTCCTGCTGGTTCTTTAATGCAAGTTGCGCGGCTTTTTGTTGTTCTAGTTCTGCCTGGATTTGCTTTAACTGTGACTCAAGAAATTGCATACGGTCTTCAGAAGCTTCTGCTGAAAATGCCTGTGCTGAAGCAATACCACATAATGTCGCTAAAACTAATTTTTTCATTTCTTAATCCCTAAAGAAATTTTTAATCCTGAATGAAAGGAGACCTTTCTATACTGACGTGTTGTAAATATTTGAAGTGAGGAAGGCAGCGATTTGACCTGCCTTCCGAAGTAGGGTTTATTCTGCTTTTTGCGGATCGTATAAACGGTCTTTAATAAACAGGGCAGGAATCAAACCGCATAGGAAATATGCTGCACCCATTACCAACAGACCTGTACCGATCGAACCATGCATCGCCAGATAACCAATCGTAATTGGCGCAAAGATTGCACCGATACGACCAATATTGAATGCACCGCCCACCGCTGTACCACGAACACCAGTCGGGAAACTTTCGGTTAGATAGGTTGCATTGATGGCATATGGAATACCGTACAGGAAGCCGAAGATTAGCATCAGTACGCCAATGTTATCGGCATTATGCATATACACCACGACAGGGATAAATAGCGCTGTTCCCATGGTGCCGAAAGCAAACACAATACGGCGACCAATTTTATCAGCAACATAACCTGCAATGATTTTGGCAAAAATCATGGTGATGAATGTACCCACCATATACAGTGCCATTTCTTTAAACTTAATGCCTAATTCAGCTTCAAGATAACTTGGCAACCAGTTACTTACACCGAAGTAACCAAATAACAGGAAACCGGAGCTGAAAGACCACAAGATGAACATCTTGCCATGAGTTTTATCTTTAAGAATGGTGATGTATGGATTACCTTTTTTGGTATCGTTATCCACAATCTGACCAGTTCTTTTCATTTCACGGACACGTTTCCATGATTCTGGCTCTGGCACCATAAAGTGCATCAGGATACCCAAAGCTAATGGAGCAATTGTGATCCAGTACAGCATACGCCAGCCGAACTCAGGAATAATCCAGCCTGAAATCATGGTAATCACCAATGAACCTAAAGTGAAACCAGTCATCAATGTTGCCAGTACAGTAGTACGGTATTTGGTCGGTACGTATTCTGACATCAGAGTATTACAGGCAATATATAAACAGCCTAAACCCAAGCAAGAAAGAGTACGTAAAATTGCAAATTCAGTATAAGACTGAGCAAAACCTGAGTAGGCTGACAAGATCGAGAAGGCGATGGTGGCCAGTACAATGACGCGGACACGTCCAAATTTGTCGCATGCCCATCCACCAATAAAGCCTCCGATCCCCATACCTAAAAGAGAATAACTTCCCAAGGCACCCGCCTGTACAGAAGTCAGGCCCCATTCAGCTTTCAGACTGGTCAGACTAAAAGCCAGAATCCCGATATCTGCACCGTCACAGAGCAAAATCAGAAAAGCAAAGATAAAAGCCGTCATCCAAAGACGTTTTGGTGCCTGTTTAATGGTATCCGTGGAGGAGACATCGGTTTTATTGTCTCCTGTTACGATGGTATCGCTTGTCATTCTTATATCCTCTATATATTCAAAGTAGCATTTCCTCTGCTACCGCTAAATCCATTTTTCTTCCTCACGGAAACATAGTTTTCCTGATTTAACAGACTCGCTCTGCACACAACAGCCGCTGCATTTATTATCAGGCTACATTCGATTTTTCATGCTTTACGCTAAATCAAAATCATCTCATTGCTGGAAAATTTGATTTCGTAAATTAACTTTAAGTTCAGCCTTATGGCGATTATTCATTTAAATGAATAATCAGATTGCGTTTAAAATACTTAATTCCGTATTGCGAAATCAATTAATCATAAAATAACCAGATGAACAAGAGTTTTTACTCTATTTTTAGTAAAAAATAACTTTTTTGCATTCTGGAGTTAAAAATCCTTGATTTATAGCTTGAGAAACCTTAGTTTTATATAAAATAAAATTTCGCTATACAAAATAAATGGAGATTTTAATGGAACAGGTAGTTCAAGTAGAACAAGTTTCAGCACATGTAGCGATGGTTAAAATTCATCGACCAGAAGCGAAAAATGCCCTGAATACAGAAGTTCGCCAGAAACTTGCGGCGGCTTTTTTGCAACTGAATGATGATGAAAATGTCCGTGCCATTATTCTTACGGGTGGTGAAACAGATTTCGCAGCAGGAGCCGATCTTAAAGAACTGGCCAATGCAGAAACCATTCAAATGATGCAGCGTCGTACTGAGCGTTATTGGCAAGCCATTGCACAGTGTTCAAAGCCGGTGATTGCAGCAGTAAACGGTTATGCATTGGGCGGCGGTTGTGAACTGGCGATGCATGCAGACATTATCATTGCCGGAAAAAGTGCCCAGTTCGGTCAGCCTGAAGTCAAAGTAGGGGTAATGCCGGGTGCTGGTGGTACACAGCGTTTATTCCGTGCAGTTGGCAAATTTCATGCCATGCGCATGATCATGACCGGTTGTCTGGTGCCTGCACCGGAAGCCTATCAAATTGGTCTGGTGTCCCAGGTGACTGAAGACAGCGAAACCCTTGCAACAGCAATCAAGATGGCTGAAGGTCTGGCAAAAATGCCGCCAATTGCTTTGGAGCAAATCAAGGAAGTGGCTTTATTGGCTGAAGATGTGCCGCTTAATGCCGGACTTACCCTGGAACGTAAGTCTTTCCAGATGCTGTTCTCATCCGAAGATCAAAAAGAAGGCATGCAGGCCTTTATTGAAAAACGTAAACCGAATTATCAGGGACGATAAGCATGAGTATTCAGATTCAGAAAATCGGCATTATTGGCGTGGGTACGATGGGTGCAGGTATTGCCCAGATCGCGATTCAGTCTGGTCATGATGTGGTGCTGTTTGATGCCAAAGAAGGAGCAGCCGAGCAAGCACAGGACAAACTGGCCAAAACATTAAATACCTTGGCAGATAAAGGTAAATTCAGTCATGAAAAAGCCGCTGAAGATATTGCTCATCTGTCGACTGCGCAGCAGCTAGAAGACTTGAAAGATTGTGACTTGATTGTTGAAGCGATTATTGAAAATCTGGAAATCAAGCAAAAACTGATGCAGCAACTGGAAGGAATGATAAAACCAGAAGCGATTCTGGCATCCAATACCTCTTCATTGTCGATCAGTGCAATCGCTGCCAACTGTGAGCAGCCAGAACGTGTTGCCGGTTATCACTTCTTTAATCCGGTACCACTCATGAAAGTGGTCGAAGTGATTGAAGGCTTTAATACCCGTGCTGACATTATTGAAGCATTAACCCAGCTCTCGATTAAAATGGGGCATCGTCCGGTCAAAGCAAAAGATACTCCAGGGTTTATTATTAACCATGCCGGCCGTGCCTTTGGTAGCGAAGCCTATGCAATTCTGAATGAAAATGTCACACCATTTTATGATATTGACAGGATCTACCGTGACGGAATCGGTTTCAAAATGGGGCCGTTTGAATTAGGTGATCTGACCGGTATGGATGTCTCGCACCCGGTGAGTGAATCGATTTATCATCAGTATTATGAAGAAGCACGTTACCGTCCAAGCGTGATTACCCGTCAGCGTTTTATTGCCAAGCAGTTAGGTCGTAAAACCGGTAAAGGTTTCTATGATTACACTTCGGGTAGCAAAGAAGGTGATGTTGCTCCAGCATTGGTTGAAAAGTTAAGTCAATATCCATCAGTCTGGCTAGGCACCGAATATGACGAAGACCGTCAGGCACTTGAGCAATATCTGCAGCAGTTCAATATCCAGATTGAGCAAACTGAGACACCTTCAGCAGAGGCTTTAATCCTGATTGCCACTTATGGTGAAGATGCAACTTCAGCCGCTGTCCGTTATCAGCTGGCACCTCAGCAAGTGGTGTGTATCGATCTGCTATATGGTCTGAACAAACACCGTACCTTGATGCCAACTTTTATCACCCAACCTGAGCTGGTAAAAGCAGCCCAATCGATTTTCAATCTGGATGGTGTGACCGCCAGCGTAATTCAGGAAAGCGTAGGCTTTGTGGCTCAACGTGCTTTGGCAATGATTGTGAATCTCGGCTGTGATATTGCCCAGCAAGGCGTTGCAACGGTAGAAGATATCAATATCGCAGTAAAATTAGGCCTTGGCTATCCATATGGGCCAATTGAATGGGGGGATGTGCTGGGAGCTGAAAAAATCCTGAAAATTCTGGATCGCATGACTGCGATTACCCGTGACCAGCGTTACCGTCCAAGTCCTTGGTTGCGTCGCCGTGTTCAGCTTGGTCTACCACTTGTTCATACAACACATTAATTAAAAAGTTAAAGGAATAACACTCATGTTAAATGCATATATTTATGATGGTTTACGTTCACCAATCGGTCGTCATGCAGGAAGTCTGGCAAGCGTACGTCCAGATGATCTGGCAGCGACCGTAATTAAAAACCTGCTGGAAAAAACCGGTATTCCGGCAGCAGATGTAGAAGATGTAATCTTTGGGAGTACCAATCAGGCCGGTGAAGACAGCCGTAATGTGGCACGTTTTGCAGCATTGTTAGCGGGTATGCCGGTAACAGTTCCGGGGCAGACGGTAAACCGCTTATGTGCATCAGGTCTCGGTGCTGTGATTGATTCGGCACGTGCCATCACTGCAGGCGAAGGCGAGTTGTACATTGCTGGTGGCGTAGAAAGTATGACCCGCGCGCCTTTTGTGATGGGCAAAGCAGAAAGTGCTTATTCACGTGATGCCAAAATTTATGACACCACGATTGGTACCCGTTTCCCGAACCGTAAATTTACGGATCAGTTTGGCGCGCACAGTATGCCTGAAACAGGTGATAACGTGGCTGAAGAATTCGGTATTAGCCGTGAACAGGCTGATACCTTTGCCGCTGCATCACAGGCAAAATATCAGGTAGCGAAAGAAGCAGGTTTCTTTGAAGGTGAAATTACCCCGATTGAAGTTTCTCAAGGACGCAAATTGCCGCCTAAACAAATTACTCAGGATGAGCATCCACGTGCATCTTCAACATTTGAAGCTTTATCCAAGTTAAAACCGCTATTTGAAGGTGGTGTAGTAACAGCGGGTAATGCATCAGGAATCAATGACGGTGCTGCAGCACTGATTATCGGCAGTGAAAAAGTTCAGGAACAGTATGGCTTAAAACCTTTGGCTCGTATCCTGTCTTCTGCAGCCGCTGGCATTGAGCCACGCATCATGGGTGCAGGCCCAATTGAAGCGATTAAAAAGGCAGTACAACGTGCTGGTTTGACGCTAGACGATATGGATATCATCGAGATTAATGAAGCCTTTGCCAGTCAGGTATTATCTTGCCTGAAAGGTCTGGATGTCGCTTTGGATGATCCGCGTGTCAATCCAAATGGTGGTGCGATTGCCATTGGTCATCCACTGGGCTGTTCGGGTGCGCGTTTGGCTTTAACCGTTGCACGTCAGTTACAGCGTACCGGTAAAAAATATGCCGTGATTAGTCTGTGTATCGGTCTGGGTCAAGGCTTGGCGATGGTGATTGAAAACCCTGAAGCTGCATAACAGTTTAGTCATAGTCTTAATGCCATGTATCTATGATATGCATGGCATTATTGGGATTCTTCTTTCAAAATAAAAATCCCTGCACATGCAGGGATTGATTACATCACTGTAATGATTTACTTACGGGCAGTGACTAATAAAGTCGCTGAACCAAAAGCATAAACTTTACCTTCTTTATCGATAATTCGGCCTTCTGAGGTCAGTACATTACGCCCGATCCGGATGACTTCACCAATAGCTGTATAGGTTTCGCCGCTTTTCATCGCTTTCAGCATTTTTACATTCAGGTCAATGGTCGAGAAACTGACACCTGCATCTACTGTCGTATGCACGGCAGCGCCAGTGGCACTATCTAGAACCGTTGCACAAAAGCCGCCATGAATACCACCCTGTAAATTATAATGGCGCTGATCAGGACGCACCTCATATTCCACATAGTTTTCGCGCACCAAGATCAGACGCATGGGAATAATTTCACTCATGGCTGAACTGGAAATTTCCCCATTCTTAATTGCGGTTAGATATTCGAGTCCGTTTAATTGTGATGTGGGCATATCAACTCCTTGTAATGATTTATTTCGCTTTATGAAATAATATTCTGTTTTTCTAAAATTATGATATAACAGATAGTGATCGAAATGCTATATTTTTCCAGGATGGAACGATGACAATAAAAAATCTCGTCACAGATGCTGAATGGCAGGCACGTTGTGAACTCGCAGCGCTTTATCGCATTATTGCGCATTACCGGATGACTGATTTAATTGATACCCATATCAGTTTAAGAGTCCCTGATCAGCCTGACTGTTTTCTGATTAATCAGTATGGTGTCGCTTTTGAAAAAATGTGTGCCTCAACGCTGGTCAAGATTAATCATGAAGGGCAGGTCGTAGAAAGCTATGAACAGGATAAGCCGGTGAATATGGCAGGCTTTGTCATCCATGCCGCGATTCATGAAGCACATGCTCATCTGAACTGCGTCATTCATACACATACCGCAGATGGGATAGCCGTTTCTGCCCAGAAACATAGACTTTTGCCAATTTCCCAGCATGCGCTGAAATTTTATCAGCAGGTGGCCTATCACGAATATGAAGGCGTGGCACTCTCAACAGATGAGCAGGAGCGCCTGATTCAGGACCTAGGCGGCCATCGCGCCATGATTTTACGCAATCACGGACTTTTAACGGCTGGCGAAACGATCGCTCGGGCCTTTCATGAAATCTATTTTCTGGAGCGTGCCTGTCAGGCACAGGTGAAGGCCTTAAGTGGCGGTGCTGAATTGCATTATCCAGCAGAAGAAGTCCGAATTAAAACTGCCAAACAGTTCGCCAGTCCGTTGGTAGAACCGATTTTACAGCGTGCCTGGCAGGCTGCGTTATCCCTGATTGAGCATCAATATACGGAGTATGCATCATGATTGTGATATCCAGTACTGTGCCGAACATTGAAGCCATTCTGGTCAAGTCTTTTCAGAAATATGCCCCTGAGAGCAGTTTTTGTACAGTGGACAGCCCGGAAGCAGAGCAGGCGACCACGGCCGCATGCTGGTTTCCAGATCTGGAGAAATTGCAGCAGCTCCCAAAACTTGGCCTGATTCATTCGATTGCGGCAGGAGTCGAGCATTTAAACTTGAATGAGATAAGACCTGATCAAGCCGTGTGCCGGGTACTCGATCCGCATCATCAAAAAGGCATGTTTGATTACCTGCTTTGGGGTGTGCTGTATTTTCAGCGTTATTTTGACCGCATGATCCAGCAGCAAAAGCAGCAGTTATGGAAACAGTATCGTCAGAGTTATAGCCAGCATATCCAGATCGGGATTATGGGTCTTGGGCATATGGGGTCTTATGTAGCGGAACGTCTTGCCGACATGGGCTATCAGGTCTCGGGCTGGGCCAATTCCCCAAAAGATATTGATCAGGTCAAAAGTTATGTAGGTACAGAACAACTTTCTGAGTTCCTGGCCCAAAGCCAGATTCTGATTAATCTGCTACCACTCACTGAAGAAAATACTGGCATTCTTTCTGCTGAATTATTTCAGCAACTGCCTGAACAAGCGGCTTTAATTCATGTCGGGAGAGGCCAGCATTTAATTGAACAGGATCTACTCAATGCACTGGATTCCGGCCAGTTACGTGGTGCAATTATCGACGTATTTGAACAGGAGCCATTAGCTGCTGAACATCCATTCTGGCAGCATGAAAAGATCGTAGTTACGCCACATGTCGCCTCACATGCACCCATGTCTGTGGTAGTGGAACAGATTCTGGAAAATGACCGACGCTTAAATCTCGGGCTGGATTTGTGCCATCAGGTAGATGTCAATAAAGGCTATTAATTGTAGGGATACAGGCAAAAAAATAAGGAAATTGATGATGTGGGAAACGATTCAAACTCAGGTTCAGCAAGGCGTCGCAACCTTAAGCTTTAACCGTCCGGATTCACTCAACAGTTTTAACCGGCAAATGCATGAGGAAGTGCAGCAGGTACTGAAAAACTGGAATACAGATCCGGATATTCGGGTGATTGTGATTCGCGGCAGAGGCCGGGCGTTTTCAGCGGGACAGGATTTAAAAGAACGTGCTGGACAGCTCGGCAATGTGCCTTTGCCACCGCAAGGCTCGCTGGCCAAATACTATAATCCCTTGATTAACCTGATCCGCCAGAGTCCCAAACCGGTAATCGCAGCAGTGAATGGTGTGGCTGCTGGTGCAGGTGCCAATATCGCGCTGGCCTGTGATCTGGTCATTGCCAAGGAAAGTGCCCGATTTATTCAGGCCTTTTCTAAAATTGGCTTGATTCCTGATGCCGGTGGCACCTGGATGTTGCCACGTTTAATCGGTTATGCACGTGCCATGGCACTTACTTTTCTGGGGGAACCGGTGCATGCCAAAGAGGCCGCTGAAATGGGCATGATCTGGAAAATGCTTCCAGATACAGAATTTGATGCTTATATCGACGACATTGCACACCGATTATCTCAACAGCCGACTTATGCGCTGGCTTTAACCAAACAGGCCTTGCAACGCAGTGCTGAAAATAACATAGACCAGCAACTGGAGCTGGAACAAAACCTGCAATATCTGGCTCTGAGCAGTCAGGACTATAAAGAAGGTGTCCAGACTTTTGTCGAAAAACGCCCTGCACAATTTACCGGATGCTAAGGAGAGCATTTATGAAAATTCAGACCCGTATTACCGAGCTTTTAGGCATTCGCTATCCAATTATCCAGGGTGGCATGATGTGGGTCGGTACCGCAGAAATGGCCAGTGCCGTATCTAATGCAGGTGGTTTGGGAACGCTGACGGCATTGACACAACCCACACCTGAAGCGCTGACCAAGGAAATTGCACGCTGCCGTGAAATGACAGATCAGCCTTTTGCTGTGAATCTGACTTTATTGCCCGCTGTAAACCCACCGCCGTATGCCGAATATCGACAGGCCATTATTGAAAGTGGCATCAAGATTGTAGAAACGGCAGGCAACAAGCCGCATGAACATATTGAGGCCTTTAAACAGCATGGCATCATTGTGATTCATAAATGTACCTCGGTACGTCATGCACTTTCAGCACAAAGAATCGGCGCGGATGTGATCTCGATTGACGGTTTTGAATGTGCTGGTCATCCGGGTGAAGACGATATTCCCGGACTGATTCTGATTCCAGCAGCCGCTGATCAACTCACTGTACCGATTGTAGCCAGTGGCGGTTTTGCTGATGGTCGTGGTCTGGTCGCAGCTTTGGCTTTGGGTGCCGAAGGCATCAATATGGGTACACGCTTTTGTGCCACTCAGGAAGCCCCGATCCATCCAAACATCAAACAGTTCTATGTCGATAATGATGAAAGGGCGACACATCTGCTGTATCGACAGTTCAGGAATACTGCCCGTGTTGCCAAAAATGCGGTATCTGATCTTGTGGTGAAAATGAGTGAAGATCCAAACCTGCAATTTGAACAGATTCGTCCCTATGTCAGCGGTTTAAAAGGCAAGCTCGCTTTAGAAAATGGCGATATTGATGCTGGTGTACTGACTGCAGGTCAAGTGATGGGATTGATTCATGACATTCCGACTTGTCAGGCGCTGATCGAAAATATCATGCAGGAGGCAGAGCAGATTGTTCAGCAACGTTTAGCTCAATTTTTTCCACGTTAATCAACTTTAGTGAAGTCGCTGAATAGAAAAGCCATTCCACCATGAATGGCTTTTTTCATCCTGTATATTTTTTATTTTTAAATGGGAAATTTCATCGAATGACTAGATTTTATTCTTTAAATTATATTATAGTGGATTTAAAACATAATTTCGTATTATGAAATTAATTGTCATAAATATACAAATTAGAACTCATACAAGGGAATTACGATGAGAAATTATATTGCGCCATTAAAAGACATGAAGTTTGTCCTGAAAGACCTGTTAAACGTTGAACAGAAATATCAGGGCTATGCAAAATTCGCAGACAAGGTTTCTATGGATATTATGGAGCAATATCTGGAAGTCGCTGCGGACTTTTGCCAAAACGAACTTCTACCGATTAATGCGACAGGCGACCAGCAGGGTTGCCGTTTGCAGGATGGCGTCGTAACCACCCCGGATGGGTTTAAAGCAGCTTATGACAAATATGTAGAACTCGGCTTTACCTCATTAACCGGTGATGAACAATATGGCGGTCAGGGCTTCCCAACTTTATACCGGATTGCTATTTCTGAAATTATTACTGCAACCAACTGGTCTTGGGGCATGTACCCAGGCCTGTCCCATGGTGCCATGCGTACTTTAGAGCACCACGGTAGCGATGAACAGAAACAAAAATTCCTGGTACCTTTAATTGCAGGTCGCTGGACGGGAACCATGTGCTTGACTGAATCTCATGCCGGTTCTGACCTAGGTTTAATCCGTACCAAAGCAGTGCCAAATGAAGACGGCAGCTATAGCATCAGTGGCGAGAAAATCTTTATCTCAGCCGGTGAACATGACTTGGCTGAAAATATCGTGCATATCGTACTGGCACGTTTGCCAGATGCACCTGCGGGAACCAAAGGTATTTCGCTGTTTATTGTGCCGAAATACAATCTGGATGAAGCTGGTAATGTGGCTTCCCGTAATGGCGTGGTATGTAGCGCTCTTGAACACAAGATGGGCATTCACGGTAACGCAACCTGTGTGCTGAATTTTGATAATGCCAAAGGTTTCCTGATTGGGCCTGAAAATCGCGGCCTGAATTGCATGTTTACCTTTATGAACTCGGCACGTATCGGTACAGCCATTCAAGGCTTGGCAGCAGCAGAATCTTCTTATCAGGGTGCATTGGCTTATGCCAAAGACCGTCTGGCGATGCGTTCACTTGAAGGTGCGAAAGCGCCAGACCAGCCTGCAGATCCGATTATCGTGCATCCGGCTGTACGTAACATGCTGCTGACTCAAAAGGTGTTTGCAGAAGGTTCACGTGCACTTGCATATTATCTGGCGACCTATGCCGATATCGCTGAAGCCACTGACAGCCCGGAAGAAAAGAAAGCAGCTGAAGACCGTCTGGCATTATTAACGCCAATTGCCAAAGCATTAATGACTGAAACCGGCATAGAAGCAGCTAAACATGGTATGCAGATTTTCGGTGGTCACGGTTATATTGCTGAACATGGCATGGAACAGATTGCCCGTGATGCACGTATTGCCAGCCTCTATGAAGGAACTACTGAAATTCAGTCCATTGACTTGCTGGCGCGTAAAGTGCTGGGCTCAAAATTGGGTTTGCTGACCGCATTAACCGATGAAATTCAGGGCTTTGTAAAAGAGCATCAGCAACATGTCCAGTTCAGCCAGCAAGTTGCACAAGTCAGCCAGTTGACTGAACAATGGCTGAAATTAACCAGAACCATTCAGGAGCAGGCTCAACAGTCTGCCAATGAAATTGGGGCAGCATCAGTTGACTACCTATATTTCTCTGGTTATGTCGTGTCCGCTTATTTGTGGCTGAAAATGGCAATTACTGCGCAGCAGAAAATTGAAGAAGGCAATACTGATCCGTTCTATGCAGCCAAGATCAAAACTGCACAATTCTTCTTTGCGCGTATTTTGCCAAGAACTTCAACCCACTTTGCCAATATTCAGGCGGGCGGTGAAAGCCTGTTTTTACTTGAACCTGAAGAGTTCAAATTCGATTAAACCTTTTGACCCACGATACTCGTGTCGTGGGTCTTTTTTTAATAATTTTTGCATTCTCACTCCATTCAAATATTGAGATTTATTCTCGGGTATTGAATAAACCATAAAACAACAAGATCAGGAGTCTATATGGATTTAGACATGATTACTCGACAGTTTCCTTATGCTGATCTACAGCTTACTTTTCATGAAGTCGGACACCGTTCTGCATTTCCGACTATTATTTTGATTCATGGCACCGGTGGAAATACCGACAAGCATTTCAGCTATATTTTTCCGATGCTGGGTATTCATCAGCGGGTTTTATCGATTGATTTGCATACCCCGGATAAAGCTGATTTGAAGGTGACTGATTTTAGCCAACAGGTTGAAGCGCTGATTCAGCATGCGGTTGCAGCAGATGAAACCATTACAGTGGTAGGCTATTCACTCGGTGCCGTGATTGCTGCACAAGTAGCAGCCAGTTTAAAACAACGTGTAGCGCGTTTGATCCTGTTGGCCGGTTGGGCAAAAACCAGTTCAGTCCAACAACTGCGTACCACGATCTGGCAACAGTTATTTAGTGATCAATCTGCGGCCTTGCCGCATTTTGTCAATTATTGCCTGTATAGCGATGATTATCTGTCTGCACGTAGCGAACAGCAGGTGTTGGATCTGGCACGCTTTGTTAAACCTTCCCAAGATGCAGCCAAACAGCGTGAACTGAATTATCGCATTGATATTACATCGATCTTGCCTGAGATTCGTGCAGAGACGTTGATTGTGGCTTGCCGTGAAGACCGCATGGTGCCTGTAGCGCAAGCTAAACTGCTGTTTGCTTCAATTGCGAACAGTCGCTATATCGAAATTTCTTCAGGACATGCGCTCTATATCGAAGCGTCAGCCGAAGTGGTGCAACTCGTAAACCAGTTTAGCCAGCATCCAGAACAATATCCGGTGAATCAAAAAATCCAGCCTTATATGCCTTAAAGGAGATAAATAATGCAAGCTCAAGGACAGCGCAGCAAGATTCTAATTGTAGGCAGTGGTTTTGGTGGATTAGGCATGGCAATCCGCCTTAAACAGCAGGGCATCCACGATTTCAAAATCATTGAACGGGCAGCAGAAGTGGGCGGAACCTGGCGTGACAATACCTATCCCGGGGTCGCCTGTGATGTACCTTCCCATTTATATTCTTTCTCGTTTATTCAAAATCCGGACTGGTCTCGGGTCTTTCCGCAAGGAGCAGAAATCCAGCGTTATTTAATTCAATGCTGCGATCAGGAAAATATCCGGCCCCATATCGATTTTTATACCCAACTGGAAAAGGCCAGCTGGAATGCTAAAGAACGCATATGGGAAATTCAAACCGCTACAGGTCTGTATCAGGCTGAGATTTTAATTACCGCAACCGGGCATCTGGCCGATGAGCATCTCCCGCTAATTCCGGGGCTGGAAGAATTCGAAGGCCAAGTGATGCATTCAGCACGCTGGAATCACGAAGTGAATCTGGAAAATCAGCGCGTGGTTGTAGTAGGTTCTGGTGCTTCTGCCATCCAGCTTGTACCGGAAATTGCCAAAACAGCAAAAAACCTGACCGTCTTGCAACGTAGTGCACCATATATTTTGCCCCGACCAGACCGACCTTATTCTGAGTCAGAAAAACAGCTTTTCCGCAAAGATCCGGACAGTATGTCAGCACTCAGACACTCGTTGTTCTGGGGCAATGAATACAATTTTGCCCAGCGCCGTAATCTGAAAAGTCAGATTGAGCGGGTCAAGAAAAACTGCCTGCAATTCTTGAAACATCAGATTTCAGATCCTGAATTACAGCACAAACTCACGCCGAATTATGAACCTGGTTGTAAGCGCTTATTACTTTCTAATGATTATTATCCAACCTTTTTAAAACCGCATGTCACACTTGAAGACTCAGCATTGGCAGAAGTTACGAAAGACGGTGTATTAAGTCAGGCTGGAAATAGATTTTTTTCAGATATCATCGTATTTGCCACCGGATTTGAAGCAGCGCGTCCACCCTATGCCGCAAAGGTGGTAGGTAAACAGGGTTTAAGCCTGGAGCAGCAATGGTCCAGCGGTATGCAGGGTTATCAGTCAACGACCGTACACAACTTTCCAAACCTGTTCATTCTGAATGGGCCAAATACAGGCAGTGGGCATAATTCAGCGCTTTATTTTCTGGAAACCCAGTTTGATCTGGTGCTGGATGCCTTGCAGTTTTTTGAGCAGGAACAGATTCAGGTCTTTGAAGCAGATCAAGAGGCTGAAAATAGCTATATGCAGGATCTACAGCAGCTTTCGCAAGGTAGTGTCTGGTTATCGGAAAGCTGTAAAAGCTGGTATCTGGACCCGGTCAGTCGCCAGCTGACTTTGGTCTGGCCGGATTATGCTCATTCATTTAGGGATAAAAATCAGCATTTTATTCGTAGCGGTTATCACTATCAGTATGTTGAATCGAGACAGCAGAAAGTGGTGTAAAAATATTTAATTAAAATCAAAATCTTATGGTTTAAATAATACAAAATAATTGTAAATCCAGGACAGGAGTATAGTCATGAGCAGTCAGCCATGGATGGAAGAATATAAAAAGTGGAATATCAATCCGGAGTTTACCCGGCCAGATCCTGAGAAAACCCTGAGCACGATAATTGCTGAGAATTTGGTAAAATTTCAGGATAAAACCGCATTTATCTATCTAGATCGCAAATTCAGCTATCACGATATCGATGTGTATAGCCAGAAACTGGCTAGCTATTTACAGAGTCTTGGGCTGACTGCTGGCAGCCGTATTGCGGTGATGTTACCGAATATTATTCAATATCCAATCGCTACCTTTGCCATTATTCGGGCCGGTTATGTGCTGGTCAATGTCAACCCCATGTACACCCAGCGCGAGCTCTATCATCAGCTACAGGATTCAGGTGCAGAAGCCTTGATTATCCTTGGACAGACTTTGGAGCAATTAACAGCATTAGAGGAATGTCCTCAACTCAAATATGTTATTTCGACGCATTCGCCGGATTTTATTCAAGAGCAGCAAAGTGCTATTTATAGTCAGACAACACAATATCCGCATAAACAGTTCTTTGACTTTAGGCAGGCAATAAATCAGGTAGAAATTATTGATTTCAAAACACCTGTACAGCATCAGGAAGATACGGTCATTCTGCAATACACGGGAGGTACCACAGGTGTTTCTAAAGGTGCAGAACTGAGCCATCGCAATATTTTATTTAATATCGCCCAGAACAGTACCGTATTTATCAGCCATTTTGGTGACCGCTATGCCACTGAAAATGAATATGTATTCTGTGCCTTGCCGCTGTATCACATTTATGGATTTACCATCTGCCTGTTCAGTTATGGTTTAAGCCGTGGTTTCGCCAATGTTCTGATTCCAAATCCGAGAGATCTGGATGCTTTGGCGGATCAATACCAGAAACATCCACCCACTGTTTTCCCTGGGGTGAATACCATGTTTAATGCCTTGGCGCATCATTCACGTTTCCGTGAGCTGGATCATTCACGCCTGAAAACCACAACCGGCGGAGGAGCATCTATTCTGAAAAATACGGCAGAGTTATGGCATGAGGTTACAGGCTGCCAGATTTATGAAGGCTACGGACTTTCTGAAACCTCACCAACTGCAACTTTTAACCCTCCTTTAAGCCGGCGATTTAGTGGCACGATTGGCTTTCCATTGGCAGGGACTGAAATTCTGATTCTGAATGATGAAGGAAAACCTGTAGAACTTAATCAGGCTGGAGAAATCGCCATACGTGGTCCACAGGTGATGAAAGGATACTGGCAGCAACCGGAAGCAACAGCACAGGTATTTACCAAAGATGGATTCTTCCTGACAGGTGATATCGGTTGTATGGACGAACAGGGCTATATCACCATTCTGGACCGCAAAAAAGACATGATTCTGGTCTCCGGATTTAATGTTTATCCCAATGAGCTGGAAGGCGTGCTGTCCAAACATCCTAAAATACTGGAATGTGCAGTGATTGGTATTGATGATGAAAAGTCTGGACAGGTACCCAAGGCATTTATTGTGAAACAGGATGAAACTCTGACCCAAGATGAAGTCATGACTTATCTGAAGCAGCAACTGACCAGTTATAAATTGCCCAAATACATTGAGTTTGTGGCTGGATTACCAAAGTCTGCAGTAGGAAAAATTCTGCGTCGCGAGCTGCCTCGTACTGTTCAGCCGAGCGCCAAAGCCTGTTAAGGAATGATCTAGTCCATTAGATTTAAAATAAAAAAGGAATCGAAAGATTCCTTTTTTATTGCTTGCAGGCTTATCGCTGCTGGATGACTTTTTTGCTTTTCAGTTCTTCTATTTCAGCAGAACTTAAATATTGACTCAAAATGGCATCGGTATCTTCACCCAGACAAGGGGGTGCCTTTTTATATTCTACCGGTGTCTTGGAGAGTTTGATCGGTGAACCGATTGAGGTGTAATATTCACGTAAAGTATGCGGCATCTGAATCACCATATCGCGTGCCAATACCTGTTCTTCTTGCAAAGTCTGTTTCAGGTCATTGATCATTCCTACCGGCACTTTAACCGCATGGATTAAATCCACCCAGGTTTTTGCCGGTCTAGTATAGAAATGAGCCTGTAGAACTGTGGTCAATTCTTCACGATGTGTAACACGTCCAGAATTTTTTAAGAAGCGAGGATCTTCTGCCACCTTAGCCAGACCAACGGCCTGGCACAAAGCTTGAAATTGCAGATCATTACCACAGGCAATAATAAATTCACCTTCCTGGGCTTTGAACACCTGATAGGGCACAATATTGGCATGCGCGTTTCCGAAGCGACCGGGTACTTTGCCTGAGGTGAGATAATTCATGGCCAGAACAGAGAGGGAAGCAACCTGGGTATCCAGCAGCGCCATATCAATATACTGACCTTCACCGGTTTTCTCACGGGACAACAAAGCCGCCTGAATGGCAATTGCGGCATATAAGCCGGTGGTCAAATCGGCAAAGGCCAGACCCGCTTTTTGTGGGCCACCACCGGGCAGGTCATCACGTTCGCCAGTGACACTCATCATGCCACCCATTCCCTGAACGATAAAATCATAGCCCGGCTCTTGCGCACGCGGACCGTTCTGGCCAAAACCGGTAATGGAACAATATACCAGTCGCGGATTTAGCTGGCTCAGACTTTCATAATCCAGCCCATATCGTTTCAACGAACCGGCTTTATAGTTTTCAATGACTACATCACTCTGTTCAGCAAGTTTTTTGATAATACTTTGACCTTCAGGTGTAGATAAATCGATTGCAACCGAATGCTTGCCACGGTTGGCTGACAGGTAATAAGCCGATTCATGGGTATCTTGCTGCTGATTATTTTTAAGCCAGGGTGGTCCCCAGATACGGGTATCATCCCCATGATCCGGTTTTTCAATCTTGATCACTTCTGCACCCAGATCAGCCAGAATCTGGCTACACCAGGGCCCAGCCAAAATCCGGCTTAAATCCAGTACACGAAATCCTGTTAAGGCACCCATTATTACGCTCCCTGTTAGATCCTATTCAAATGACATATCGTTCTTATCCCTCTTTTTAAAGCTATAGGAAAATGAAAGAACAATCAACTTTATGATAATAAATTTCGTATAACAAAATAAAACATCCAAAATGATTAAATATTCATCTTATTTTCTTTAGCCTGATGCAAATATAAGCATGAATGAGGAACAAGAGGTCACTGATAAAAAGGAAAAAGGGATCTCCCATACAGGATTAAAAAAGGAGTCAATCAGGTGAATTAAACACGGATTAGCCTTAAAGCATATTCATTAGCGGAATAGCTTTAAATATAAAAAGATCATGAAAACCTAAGGATAGGAAAACAGAGATTTAAATATGACGGATTTAGCGAGAGAATTAGAAAAGATTAAACCCACAACCAAACGAACCCAGCAAATTGCTTTTATTTTCGCCTTTCTGGCTTTACTGGTAGATGGCGCGGACATGTTGCTGCTGTCTTTCAGTTTAAATAGCCTGAAAGCAGAGTTTGGTCTCAGTAATCTGCAGGCCGGTGCACTGGGCAGTTTTACCTTAGCAGGTATGGCAATTGGTGGCTTTATAGGTGGCTGGGCCTGTGACCGTCTAGGTCGTGTACGTACCGTAGTCATTTCGATTCTGGTATTTTCTATATTGACCGCAGCCTTAGGCTTTGCACAAAACTTTGAACAGTTCGCTGTTTTACGCTTCCTTTCTGCCTTTGGCATAGGCTCTTTATATATTGCAGCCAATACGCTCATGGCTGAATATGTTCCAACTGAATATCGCACCACGGTTTTAGGTACCTTACAGGCAGGATGGACCGTTGGTTATATTGTGGCCACTGTACTGGCAGGCTGGATCATTCCAGAATATGGCTGGCGAACCCTGTTTTTTATTGCCATTATTCCCTCGGTTATGGCGATTTTTATCCAGAAACTGGTTCCTGAGCCAGAATCCTGGCAGCGTGCACGTTTGCAGCGTCTATATGCCCCAGCTGAAATCACAGCACAGCAACCCGCCAAAAAAAGCACAGTCAAAGAGATTTTCGCGGATCCTGCGAATCGCAGAATGTTTATTTTGTGGATCTTTACGGCCGGTTTTCTGCAATTTGGCTACTATGGCGTAAACAACTGGATGCCGGCATATCTGGAATCTGAATTGCACATGAATTTTAAATCCATGGCAGGCTATATGATTGGTACCTATGTAGCCATGATTTTCGGAAAAATTCTGGCGGGCTTTGCTGCAGACCGTCTGGGTAGACGCGCTGTCTTTTCGTTTGGAGCAATTGGAACGGCGATTTTCCTGCCCGTGATTGTGCTATTCAATACGCCAGATAACATTGCCTATCTGCTGATTTTCTTTGGATTCCTGTATGGTATTCCATATGCGATTAATGCCACTTATATGACGGAAAGCTTTGCCACTTCGATTCGTGGTACTGCAGTAGGGGGTGCTTATAATGCAGGTCGTATTGGCGCCATGTTTGCACCTGCGATTATTGGCGCGGCAGCCAGCGGTGGTTCAATTGGTCTAGGCTTCCTGATTATGGGCAGTGCTTATTTCTTATGTGGGGCAGTGTCCGGGATTTTCATCAAAGACCGTCAATACGATCCACAAAAAGCATAATTTCAACTTCAAAAAAAGAGCCTGAATACAGGCTCTTTTTTATACTCTTCAATTAAAGCTGAATTTCTATTTGTTTATTCCTGATCTGCTTCTTTATGCAGATGAATACTTTTCAAACCATCATTTACTTTATTGAGCAGATGAATCAGGGTAACCACATCATCAAAGGCCAGTTTATTTAAGGCCTGACCATAAAAATCAAAGAAATCAGCTTGCAAGTTGTCCCATGTTTCCAAGCCTTCAGCCGTCAGCGCAACAATTTTAGCGCGCCGGTCCTGTTCACTAATGACCCGCTCCACCAGACCATCACGTTCCAGACGCTTTAATACTGCGTCCAGATTTTGCCGACTCACCCCGAGATATTCAGTCAGATCAGAAAATGACATTCCTGATTTAACTTTTGGACGAGACAGGGCACCCAGCACGGCCCAATGCACTGGGGATATTTTCAGCTCATTAAGGCATTTTCTGTCCAAACTGTTGCCCACCTGAAACAATCGGAAAAAAAGCCGGTTATGAGCAGAATATAAGGATTGATCATATTTTTTTGACAAAGTATCACTCACAATATTGGACATCCTCTAAACTGAAATAGCCGAGCCGCGCAGAGTATAGCCTATCGCTTTTTCGCACAAACCAGTTTCTATTATAATTTGTTTTAAAAATCATAGTGTTTTTGCAGAAATTTTCCTATTTAAATTCTGAGTCAATCAGTTTTATGGTTTGGAAATCTCTCTTTTTCTCCTCACTTCCAGTGTGCTCACTCGCCAAATATCTAAGCCTTTACTCTCTGTTCCAAAGGAATAAACTATCTGTCATGAAAAGACATATTCTGGTCATAGAGTGGAGTCAGATTCAAATTACTCTAAAGCCAAAAACCAATATAGGTCAATATATTGAATAAATAAAAATATTAAGTTATTAATAAATATATAAATAATAATTTATAAATATTATTTTATGTAAATATATTGACATAAATTCAATCTCTTTCTATTTTAGGTAAAACACACCGAATTAGAACAACAGCCGATTAAATTCGACAACAAAATAGCGTAGGGATGAGCAATGAAAGGATTAAAAGACAAGGTTGTGATTGTGACAGGCGGAGCAGGCGGAATTGGTTCAGCCACCTGCCGACGTCTGGCAGAGGAAGGTGCCAAAGTTGCCATTTTTGATATGAATCTGGAAGCGGCTGAAAAACTGGCGAATGAAATCAATCAATATGGTCAGGCACTGGCAATTCAGTGTGATATTACCCAAAGTGAGGTAGTTGAGCAGGCGGTTCAAAAAACCGAAACTGAACTCGGTCCAATTGATGGACTCGTCAACAATGCCGGCTGGGATATTTTTAAACCTTTTGTTAAAACCAATCCGCAGGAATGGGAAAAACTGATCCAGATTAATCTGGTCGGTATGCTGAATATGCACTTTGCTGTGCTGAAAGGCATGGTTGAACGTAATTCTGGCAGTATTGTCAATATTGCCTCAGATGCAGCCCGGGTCGGTTCTTCAGGGGAAGCAGTCTATGCGGCCTGTAAAGGCGGCTTGTTATCTTTCTCTAAAACCTTGGCACGTGAACACTCACGTCACAACATCAAAATTAATGTGATTTGCCCGGGACCCACTGATACGGCTTTGCTTGCAGGCGTGACTGAAGGCGCGTCAAATCCGGAAAAATTACGTGAAGCCTTTATTCGGGCCATTCCACTGGGCCGCTTGGGTCAACCAGATGATTTGGCTTCTGCCATTGCCTTTTTCTTGAGTGATGATGCCAGCTTTATTACCGGGCAGGTACTCAGTGTTTCTGGTGGTTTAACCATGAACGGTTAAATGGGCATCATCATTAAATCTCTCGTAACCATCACAGTTCAACCAGATCGATAAAAACAGTACAGGATGTAAAGAAAATGAATTTTGAAGATATCTTATATGAAGTTAAAAACGGTGTTGCCTGGATCACCATTAACCGTCCAGAAAAAATGAATGCCTTCCGTGGCACCACTTGTGACGAGCTGATCAAGGCGTTAAATAAAGCGGGCTATGACCGTAACGTGGGTGCAATTGTGCTGGCAGGCGCGGGTGAGAAAGCCTTCTGTACCGGTGGTGACCAGTCCGCGCATGATGGAAATTATGATGGCCGCGGCACGATCGGTTTACCGATGGAAGAATTACATACCGCCATCCGTGATGTACCTAAACCGGTGATTGCCCGTGTACAAGGTTATGCGATTGGCGGCGGCAACGTTCTGGCAACGATTTGTGACCTGACCATCTGTTCTGAAAAAGCGATTTTTGGTCAGGTTGGTCCAAAAATGGGATCGGTTGATCCGGGCTATGGCACGGCATTTTTAGCGCGTGTAGTTGGTGAGAAAAAAGCCCGCGAAATCTGGTATATGTGCCGTCGTTATAGCGGACAGGAAGCGGTTGAAATCGGTCTGGCCAATAAATGTGTCCCAGCCGATCAACTGGATGCCGAAGTACAGGCATGGGCCGAAGAAATCTGTCAGCGTAGTCCGACTGCAATTGCGATTGCCAAGCGCAGCTTCAATATGGATACCGCGCATCAGGCCGGTATTGCCGGCATGGGCATGTATGCACTGAAACTGTATTACGACACAGAAGAGTCTCGTGAGGGAGTCAATGCATTAAAAGAAAAACGTCAGCCTGAATTCTGTAAATTTTATAAATAAGGAGCATAGATCATGTCAAAAAATCCTTATATCACTGAAGATTTAGAATTCTTGGCCGAAACCGTTGAAAAATTTGCCCAGAAATATATTGCTCCGGGTTTTCTAGAACGTGATCAAAGCCGAGTCTTTGACCGCGAGCTGGTCAAGAAAATGGGGGAGATGGGCTTTATTGCACCGGAACTTCCAGAACAATACGGCGGCCAAGGCATGGGGCGTCTGGCTGCTGGGGTCATTCATGAAGCGGTGGCCAAAGCAGATTTAAGTTTCTCCTACATTAATTTGCTGGCTTCTTTAAATGGGCAGATTCTGGCAGAACACGGTCAGCCTGAAGTGGTTGAACCCTGGCTCAGAAAACTCACTGCAGGCGAGGCTATCTTTTCGATTGCCTTGACCGAACCTCGTGGCGGTTCAGATGCAGCCAATTTACGTTTAAAGATTGAACGTGATGGCGACGAATATGTCATTAATGGCGAAAAGACCTCAATTTCTGCGGCTGATCAGGCTGATGCTTCTGTAGTGTTCGGCCGTACCGGTGCCAATGAAGATGGTGCACATGGCGTAACCGCTTTACTGGTGCCGATGGATTTACCGGGCATTAGTACCACACGTTTTGACTGTCATGGTCAGCGTGCGATTGGTCGCGGTTCAATCTTCTTTGACAATGTTCGCGTACCCGTAAATCATCGCCTAGGGGATGAAAATAAAGGTTTTGTGCAGGTGATGCAGGGCTTTGATTTTTCACGTGCTCTGATCGGTTTACAGGTTTTGGCCGTTGCACGGGTGAGTCTGGATGAAGCCTGGGAATATGCAGCCCAACGCGAAGCTTTTGGTCAGCCATTGACTGCTTTTCAGGGAGTGTCGCATCCACTGGCAGAATACGAAACTCAGGTTGAAGCGGCACGCTTACTTTGTCTGCAAACCTTATGGCTCAAGGATAATCATCTGTCACATACTTCTGAAGCTGGTATGTGTAAATGGTGGGGGCCAAAACTGGCCTATGATGTGATTCATCAATGTCTGTTGACTTTTGGCCATGCTGGTTATGACCGTGGTGTGATGGAACAGCGTATGCGGGATGTACTCGGTTTCCAGATTGGTGATGGAACAGCCCAGATCATGAAAACCATTATTGCGCGGCATAAGGCAGGGCGTAAGGCTGTTCCGGCTTAAGGAAAATAAGCCCAAACCTGAATACGATAATTATAAAGAATGAGGAGTAAGCGAATGGATTTCGATGCGGTTCTGATCCCGGCCAGAAAAGAGGTCATGCTCAAACAGGGATACTGGCTAAATCAAACGATTCTTGATTTTTTACGTAGTGCCGTAGAAAAGAATCCGGACAAAACAGCGTTAGTAAGCGTTAAGGTCGAGAATCAAACTGAACAGACTTTCAGCTATCAGCAACTTTGGGACATGACCAATAAAATTGCGCTGGGTCTGAAACAGCTGGGTGTAGAGAAAAATGACGTCGTGTCTTGCCAGTTACCGAACTGGTGGGAATTTACCTTGCTTTACTTGGCTTGTAGCCGTATGGGCGCTGTATTGAATCCACTCATGTCGATCTTCCGTGAACGTGAACTGGAATTCATGCTCAAGCATGGTGAATCCAAAGTTTTTGTCGTACCTAAAACGTTCCGCAACTTCAATCATGAACAATTGGCCAATCAGCTGCAAAACAAGCTGGATAGCTTGAAGCATGTAGTTGTGGTTAATGGGGAAGGCGAGAATAATTTTGATCATCTGTTACTTAATCATGGACTGGAACAAGATGCTTCAGCAGTTGCTGAACTGGACAGCCTGGAATCTGGCCCGGATGACATTACCCAGCTGATTTTTACCTCAGGCACGACCGGTGAACCGAAAGGCGTGATGCATACCGCCAACACCTTATTTTCTAATATTGTCCCTTATGCCGAGCGTCTGCATTTAACCGAAAATGATGTAGTGTTAATGGCGTCACCAATGGCGCACCAGACCGGTTTTATGTATGGCCTGATGATGCCAATTCAGCTGAATACTAAAGTGGTGTTACAGGATGTCTGGGATGTAGCCAAAGCCGTGGATCTGATTCATCAGCATCAGGTGAATTTCACCATGACCTCGACCCCATTTTTGAATGATTTGTCCAATACCGTGGCAGAACAGCATGATAAAGTCGATTCACTAAAAATTTTCCTGTGTGCCGGTGCACCCATTCCCGGTCCATTAGTGCAAAAAGCCCGGGAAACTCTGGGTGTTAAAGTCATATCAGCCTGGGGTATGACCGAATGTGGTGCGGTGACGCTGACTCTACCTGAAGATGAGGATGAGCGGTCTTTCAATACCGATGGCATCGCTTTGCCAGGTGTGGAAATCAAGATCGTGGATAAAAAAGGTCAGACCAAAGCCGTGAATGAATCCGGGCGTTTGATGATCCGCACCTGTTCAAATTTTGGTGGTTATTTAAAGCGTCCACATTTAAATGATACAGATGCCGAAGGCTGGTTTGATACCGGTGATATCGCCTATCAGGACGAGCAGGGCTATATCCGGATCTGCGGCCGCAAGAAAGATGTGATTATCCGTGGCGGAGAAAATATTCCGGTCGCGGAAATTGAATCACTACTTTATAAGCATCCGAATATTGCAACAGTAGCTTTGGTCGCTTATGCAGATGAGCGAATGGGCGAGCGTGCTTGTGCAATCATCAAGCTGAAAGATCCGTCACAGCCGTTAAGTTTTAATGAACTGGTAGATTTTCTAAAAACTCATAATCTGGCCATGCAATATCTTCCGGAACGTTTGGAAATCTGGGAGGATATTCCGATGACGCCATCGGGAAAAATCCAGAAATTTAAACTCAGAGAATTACTGGCTCAGCATATTGCCTCAACGACAGTTGAAGCGAACTAAATCTGGGAATAAATAGATAAATTAAGCCCTGAATAATATTGCCTTATTCAGGGTTTTTCTTTTTCAAAGAAAATGATCTAAAGGTTTAATGCAAACTTTAGAATCACGTCTATTTTAATAATTTTAATAAGACTTCAGCCGTTGCAGCAGAAGAGGCCGGGTTTTGTCCAGTAATGAGCAGACCATCTTGTTGCACGTATACCTGCCAGTCCTCAGCTTTGGAATATTTCCCACCTTTTTCTTTCAGCATGTCTTCAACTAAAAACGGAACGATGTCTGTCAAACCCACGCCGTCTTCTTCAGTGTTACTGAAACCGGTGACTGTTTTGCCTTCTACAATAGAACGGCCTTCGGAATCTTTCACATCACGCAGGACACCCGGAGCATGACAGACCAGCGCAACAGGTTTATCTGCCTGCAAGGTTTGCTCAATTAAAGAAATGGAATTCTGGTCTTTGGCCAGATCCCATAGCGGTCCATGACCACCCGGATAGAACACGGCATCAAAATCCTGATTTAAGACTTCACTCAACTTATGTGTATTGGCAAGAGCCTGCATGGCCACTTCATCTGCTTCAAAGCGTTTGGTGGTTTCGGTTTGCGCATCCGGCTCATTACTTTTTGGATCTAGTGGTGGCTGACCACCTGCGGGAGAAGCCAAAACTACCTCTACGCCTGCATCGACAAAGGTGTAATAGGGTGCAGCCAGTTCTTCCAGCCAGAAGCCGGTTTTTTTGCCAGTATCACCTAGCTGGTCATGTGAAGTCAGTACCATCAAGATTTTCATATTATTTTCCTGTATCTGGTTAAACATCGTGAATAATCGACTGTTAATTTAACAAGTCGCAGAGGTCAGGAGTGTTGTGATACGCTCATTTGCTGTATCGATACGTTGTTAATTCGGTTGATTTAACTTAAAGAGGTGACTCTAGATACAGCACAGTTGTATTTGATATTCATCTGCCCATTAACAGGTCTTGCTGAAGATCAGCCTGCTTGCGCAGGAAATCCCAGACCAGTTTTATTTTTGGTTCATGTTGCAGATCGACCAGTGTTAGCATCCAAAAAGTATGGGTAAAACTGACCTGATCGCCCAAAACCTCTTTGAGTTCGCTTTTATCATTGACCAGAAATTTCGGCAAAATGGCCAGTCCGGCTCCTGCACGAACCGCAATCTCCTGCGCCAGAATACTGTTACTGCGAAAACAGGCACTAACCTGCAAGGGAAGACGCTCTAGCGAATAGAGTGCAGTGCTATAGACCAGATCATCAATATAGTCAACAAAACGGTGCTGCTGGAGGTCTTCCAGTTTTTTAATTTCCGGATTTTGTTGTAAATAATGCTGGCTGCCATATAGCTTTAAACAGTAATTAGACAAACGAGTAATGATATAGGGACCCGATTTGGGCCGGTCAATCGCGATCACAATATCGGCTTCACGATGTGACAATTTAATGGTCTTCGGAACCGGAATTAAATCGATGGTTAAGGAGGGATAATGCTGGGAAAACTCAGCCAGTAACCGCGCTAAAAATGCAGTTCCAAAGCCTTCTGGTGCACCAATCCGGACCCGACCTTGCAAGGGATCATGGCGCTTGTCAATCTGGATAAAGGACTGTTCCATCTGTTCCACACGCGGCACCAGTGCCAGACCTTCCGAGGTTAGTTCATAACCGGTGGCTTCGCGCTTAAACAGTTGCGTACCTAAAGTACTTTCCAGGGCCTGAATCCGCCGCGCTACGGTGCTATGTTCAACCCCGATTAAGCGTGCTGCGTTGGTGAGTGTTTTAGCACGCGCCAAAACTAAAAAAAAGCGTAAATGATCCCAATCTACTTTCATTTTTTATTTAACATCCTGTTAAATTCCTGTGCATATTTGCACAACCATCGTGCACCAATTTCTATTGGTGGTCAAAGTGTTCTTTGTTAGTCTGCTGAAACAGCGTAAAAATTATACGTTAAATAAAAGCCAGTAAAGGCAGATACAACGACAATAACAAACCAGCACGGAGCGACCATGAACGCCATTTCTCATCCACAGCAAAGTACCGGATTCACCACCGCAAAACTCCTCATTAATGGTGAATTTGTCGAATCAAGAACCAGCCATTGGCAAGATATTGTTAATCCTGCCACTCAGGAAATCTTGGGCCAAGTGCCTTTTGCTACCGCAGAAGAAGTTAATGCCGCCATTGCTGCTGCACAAAATGCATTTGCCAGCTGGCGCCAGACCCCGATCCAGGCACGTATGCGAATCATGCTGAAACTGCAGGATCTGATTCGTACAAACCTAAAAAGTATCGCCCGAGTCTTAACGGCGGAACAGGGCAAAACCCTGGCCGATGCCGAAGGTGATATCCAGCGTGGTTTAGAAGTGGTGGAGCATGCCTGTTCGATCGGTTCCCTACAAATGGGCGAGTATATTGAAGGTGTGGCACGCGGTGTCGATACCTATACTTTGCAGCAACCCTTGGGTGTCTGTGCAGGAATTACCCCGTTTAACTTTCCGGCGATGATTCCACTGTGGATGTTCCCGATGGCGATTGTCTGCGGCAATACTTTTGTCTTAAAGCCTTCTGAACAGGATCCACTATCGACCATGATGCTGGTTGAGTTAGCGATTCAGGCAGGTGTGCCGGCAGGCGTACTGAATGTGGTACATGGCGGCAAAGAAGTGGTCGATCTACTGTGTACTCATCGTGACATTAAAGCCATCTCTTTTGTCGGTTCAACCGCGGTCGGTACGCATGTCTATAACCTCGCAGGCCAGCATGGCAAACGTGTGCAGTCGATGATGGGCGCCAAAAACCATGTGGTGGTGATGCCAGATGCCAATAAAGAACAAACCCTGAATGCCTTGGTGGGTGCAGCATTTGGTGCAGCAGGCCAGCGTTGTATGGCACTTTCAGTGGCCGTGATGGTCGGGGACACCAAGCACTGGGTCGATGAACTGGTCAATAAAACCAAAACCTTAAAGGTAAATGCCGGGCATGAACCGAATACCGATGTTGGACCAGTGATTTCAACCCGTGCCAAATCGCGTGTCATCGATTTAATTAACAGTGGTGTTGAACAGGGTGCCGAACTGCTACTCGATGGCCGTGATGTGCAGGTTCCAGGCTATGAACAGGGTAATTTTGTCGGACCAACGATTTTTAATCAGGTCACGACCGATATGCGCATTTATAAAGAAGAAGTATTTGGTCCGGTACTGGCGATCATGCATGTCGATACTTTGGAACAGGCGATTGCACTGATTAATGCCAATCCGTTTGGTAATGGCGTTGGACTGTTTACCCAAAATGGCAATACGGCACGTACCTTCCAGAACCAGATTGATATCGGTCAGGTGGGCATTAACATTCCAATTCCCGTACCTGTGCCTTTCTTCAGTTTTACCGGTTCACGCGGTTCAAAACTGGGTGATCTCGGTCCTTATGGCAAACAGGCGGTGCAGTTCTATACCCAGACCAAAACCATTACCAGCCGCTGGTTTGAAGATGACCAGGAAACCACTGGTGTCAATACCACAATCAGTCTGCGTTAAGGAGCATCAGCATGAAGATTGCATTTATCGGTTTAGGCAACATGGGCGGCTCCATGGCGCAAAACTTGCTCAAGTCCGGTCATCAGGTTTTTGGTTATGACTTAAGTGCAGTGGCTTTACAGCATTTTGCAGAAGCTGGCGGTGTGGTCTGCGACAGTCCACAAGCTGCCGCGAAGCAGGCGGAGATCGTGGTCAGCATGTTGCCTGCAGCCAAGCATGTGCGTGAAGTCTATTTGGGTGAACACGGTATTCTGGAGGTGCTTCAAGCGGGCAGCTTATGTATCGACAGCAGTACCATTGACCCGCAAACCATTCAGGAGATTGCCGCAGCAGCGCAGGCCAAGCAGATTCGCGTCTGTGATGCACCGGTATCCGGCGGTACTTTAGGTGCCAAAGATGGCACTTTAACCTTTATGGTCGGCGCAGATGATGCCACCTTTGAGGCCGTTAAACCTGTTCTCGGCTGTATGGGTAAAAATCTGGTGCATTGTGGTGCGGTGGGAACAGGACAGGTGGCAAAAATCTGTAATAACCTGATTCTGGGGATTTCCATGACTGCTGTTGCAGAAGGCATGGCACTTGGGGCCAAACTGGGAATTGATCCGCAAGCACTAGCCGGGGTAATCAATAGTTCCACCGGACGTTGCTGGAGTTCTGAAATCTATAATCCCTGGCCGGATATCTGTGCCAATGCACCGTCATCACGGGGTTATACCGATGGTTTTGCAGCACAGCTGATGCTTAAAGATTTGGGCCTGGCTGTCGATGCAGCGCAACAGGTGGACCAACCGGTGGTTCTGGGTAGCATGGTGCAGAAACTCTATCAACAGCTTTGTCAGGAAGGGGATGCGCATCTGGATTTTTCCAGCATCATGCATCAATACACCACGCCACCTGCTTAAAACTTAAAATATCCAGATGGAGCAAGGATTCGCTTCATCAACAATACCTTGTCAGTAATAACGATAAATTCAGGCTGAGGTTTAACATGTTAGATTATCAAAAAACAATTGAAAATTTTGATTTAGATGCAGTGGCAAAGCAGTATCTGTCCGGTTCGATGCAGGCGCTGAACGCCTGTTATGAATGTTGCGACCGCCATGCTGACTCCGATGCAATTGCTTTGCACTGGTACGGTAAAGATGGCCGCAAAGAACAGTATAGCTTTCGCGAACTCAAGAAATATTCCAGCCAGTTTGCAAATTTCTTAAAATCTCAAGGCATTGGCAAAGGCGACCGCGTTTCCGGATTATTACCGCGGACTCCGGAGCTGATCATTACCATTTTAGCGACCTGGCGGATTGGTGCAGTGTATCAACCTTTATTTACGGCCTTTGGTCCCAAAGCTATTGAACATCGCATTCAGCTGGCGCAAAGCAAGCTGGTAGTGACTGATCTGGCGAATCGGGAGAAACTATCCAATCTTAGTGCTTGTCCCACGATCGTCACCGTACATGTTGAAACCGAGGCAGAGCGTTATCCACAGGACCTCAGTTTTTGGACTGTGTTAAATCGCCAGGCTGAAGGTTGTGAACTGGAAATGCTCAGTATCGATGAGCCATTTTTATTGATGTTTACCTCTGGAACCACTGGACCAGCGAAACCTCTTAAAGTCCCTTTAAAAGCGCTGATTGCTTTTGCAAGCTATATGCAAAATGCCATTGGTCTAACTCCTGAAGATGCTTTCTGGAATATTGCTGATCCCGGCTGGGCCTACGGTTTGTATTACGCGATTACTGGTCCTTTAATGCTTGGACACTCGACCTTATTTTATGAAGGCGGTTTTAATGCAGAAAGTGTCTGCGAAATTGTTAAGGAATATGGCATTACCAATCTGGCCGGTGCACCGACTGCTTATCGCATGATGATGGCGGCCGATCCTGCTCAAATGGCAAAACTACGCGGTAAGTTACGTGTTGTCAGCAGTGCGGGAGAACCGTTAAATCCGGAAGTGATCCGCTGGTTTAAAGAGGTGCTAGATGTGCCGATTTATGACCATTATGGCCAGACCGAAGTCGGTATGGTGGTGTGTAACCATCATGCGCTGGAGCATCCGGTGCGTTCAGGTTCAGCAGGTTTTGCCAGCCCGGGTTACCGGATTGCCGTTGTCGATGAACAGGGTCATGAGCTCCCTGCGGACGTTCCGGGCATTCTGGCGGTGGATATCAGCCAATCCCCAATGATGTGGTTTTCGGGCTATGAAGAAAGCCGCAAATCGCCTTTTGTCGGCCATTACTATTTAACCGGAGATACCGCGGAAATTCATGCCGATGGCAGTATGAGTTTTGTGGGACGTAGTGATGATGTCATTACTACCTCGGGCTATCGGGTGGGGCCGTTTGATGTGGAAAGTGCCTTGCTGGAACACGATGCCGTGATTGAAGCGGCGGTGATTGGCGTACCGGATCCCGAGCGGACCGAAATCATTAAAGCCTTTGTGATTCTGGCTGGTCATTCTCCTGCAACTGCCGAGCTGCAGGAAGAGCTGGGTCAATTTGTGAAAAAGCGTTTATCTGCGCATGCCTATCCGCGTCTGATTGAATTTGTGACCGAATTGCCGAAAACCCCAAGCGGTAAAATTCAACGCTTTTTACTGCGCAATCAGGAAATCAACAAGCAGCAATCCAAAACTGCATAAGCTCATAAAGCCAACAGATTGAATAAGAAGATTAAATAAAGAGATTGAAGGAAGCATCGATGCAATTAACGGAAGAACAACACCTGATTCAGGATATGGCCAAAAGCTTCGCCCAGGAACAGATTAAACCCTTTGCCAGCGAGTGGGATCAAAAAGGCATCTTTCCCAAAGATGCCTTGGCCCAAATGGGAGAGCTGGGTTTTTTAGGCATGCTGATTCCGGAAGAATGGGGCGGCTCGGGCACAGGTACGCTGGCTTATGTTCTGGCCTTGGAAGAAGTCGCTGCGGCCGATGGTGCAACATCCGCGATTATGAGCGTACATAACTCGGTGGGTTGTGTGCCGATTTTCAAGTTCGGCACGGAAGAGCAAAAGCAGCAATTTTTAAAGCCTTTAGCGCAAGGTGAAATGATTGGTGCCTTTGCCTTAACCGAACCGCATACCGGATCGGATGCTGCCGCGATTAAAACTCGGGCGGTCAAGGATGGCGATCATTACATTCTGAATGGCGCCAAACAGTTCATTACTTCAGGACACAATGCCGGAATGATTATTGTGTTTGCCGTGACTGATCCAGCTGCGGGCAAAAAAGGCATGAGTGCATTTTTAGTGCCGCGAGACACACCTGGCTATGAAGTCATTCGGGTGGAAGAAAAACTCGGCCTGCATGCTTCGGATACCTGTCAGATTGCCCTAACTGATGTCCGCATTCATGAAAGTTTAAGACTCGGTGCCGAAGGCGAAGGTTTAAAAATCGCCTTGGCTAATCTGGAAGGTGGTCGGATCGGCATTGCCGCACAGGCGGTTGGCTTGGCACGTGCCGCATTGGAAGAAGCCACTGTTTATGCGCACGACCGCGTGGCTTTTGGCAAACCTATTTTTGAACAGCAGGCGATTTCTTTCAGGTTGGCCAGTATGGCGACTGAAATTGAAGCGGCACGGCAACTGGTGCATTTTGCAGCACGCAAAAAAGAAGCCGGTGAAGCCTGTTTAACCGAAGCCTCCATGGCCAAGCTATTTGCTTCAGAAATGGCAGAACGTGTCTGCTCCAAAGCGCTGCAGATTTTTGGCGGCTACGGTTATCTCAAAGATTTCCCGATTGAGCGGATTTATCGCGATGCGCGGATTTGTCAGATTTATGAAGGTACCAGCGATATTCAGCGCCTGGTGATTGCACGCAGCCTCTAATTTTAAAAGGACTTATTTCATGCAATGGCAAACGATTTTATTAGAACAACGTAATGGTGTCGGGCTGATTACTTTAAATCGTCCGCAAGCTTTAAATGCACTGAATAATCAGCTGATTGTTGAAGTCAATCAGGCACTGGATCAGCTGGAAAAAGATCCGGCAATTGGCTGTATTGTGATTGCCGGTTCGGAAAAAGCCTTTGCCGCTGGTGCCGATATTAAAGAAATGGCAGATCTGAATTTTCCGCAAATTTATCTGGATGATTTTTTCAGTCTGGCCGATCGAATTGCGCAGCGCCGTAAACCTTTAATTGCCGCAGTGAGTGGCTATGCCTTAGGCGGTGGTTGTGAGCTGGCATTGATGTGTGACTTTATTTACTGCGCTGATAATGCAAAATTTGGTCTGCCTGAAGTGACCTTAGGCGTGTTGCCCGGTATTGGTGGTACCCAACGTTTAACCTTGGCGATTGGTAAGGCCAAAGCCATGGAAATGTGCCTGACGGCACGGCAGATGGGGGCGCAGGAAGCGGAACAAAGTGGTCTGGTGGCTCGAGTATTTGCTAAGGAAGAATTACTGGAGCAAACCCTGCAAGCTGCCGAAAAAATTGCTGAAAAGTCGCTTACTGCCGTGATGATGATTAAAGAATCAATTAATCGGGCCTTTGAAGTCAGCCTGGCTGAAGGCCTGCGCTTTGAACGCCGGGTGTTCCATTCCATTTTTGCAGGTTCTGATCAAAAGGAAGGTATGCGAGCCTTTGTGGAAAAACGGCCAGCCAAATTTACCCATCAATAAGAAATTCATAATAGGAACAAAAATAATGAGTGATGAAAATAATTTAGCGATTCGGGTAGAAGGAGGTCTGGGCATCATCAGCCTGGACCGTACCAGCCACTTAAATGCCTTAACCCTGCCGATGATTCAAGGCATTCAGGTGCAACTCGATCAGTGGCGGCATGAGCCAGAAGTGCAAGCGGTTCTGATCAATTCCAATAGTCCCAAGGCGTTCTGTGCCGGAGGAGATATCCGCTATCTGTATGACAGCTATCAGGCCGGCAATACCCAATATCAGGATTTTTTTGCCACTGAATATAAGATGCTGAGCACCTTGCGTAATTTTCCAAAGACCGTGATCGTGATGATGGATGGCTATGTACTGGGTGGAGGCTTTGGACTGGCTCAAGCCTGTCATATCAAAGTTACGAGTGAAAAATCACGTTTTGCCATGCCCGAAACTGCGATTGGTTTTTTCCCGGATGTCGGTGCAACACATTTTTTGTCCCGACTAGATGAAGTCGGTGTCTATATGGCTTTGACCGGGGAACAGATCAGCAGCAGTGATGCGCTATATCTGGATCTGGTGGATTATCATGTGCCGAGTGAGCGTTTTGCTGAACTGGAAGCGGCATTGATTGCAGCGCCGGTATTAAACTCGCTTGAGATTCAAAAGATCATTAGTTCCTATATTACGCATCCGGTAGAAAGCGAGCTGCAAAAACGTGCAGATCTGATTAATCAGCATTTTGGCTATCAACACCTTGAGGAAATTGAACAGAGTCTTGCTCATACAAGTAACGCAACTGATGAGGAATGGGCCAATAAAATGCGGACCATTTTGCAGCAGCGTCCGGTCATGGCAAAACAGACCAGCCTGAAGTTACAGCAAGCCGGACAGAATTTGTCGCTGGAAAAATGTATGCAGCTAGAACGGGACTTGCAGGATGTCTGGTTAGAGCAGGGCGACTTTATTGAAGGCGTTCGTGCGCTGATTATTGATAAGGACAAAAATCCAAAATGGCGAACCGAAAATGCAAAATTTGAACAAACACTGGAAAAGCTCTGGCCAGCATGGACTCAGCAGCGTATCGAAAATATTACTTGAGCCTGATGGTCAAAGACCCTCTATAATTACATTATAGAGGGTCTTTGTATCTGTCCCATACTTTCATCGACATGAATTCTATTTAGTGGGACGTTTTCTTTTTCTTGCCGCCACCATCTTGTTTATTGACCGTCGACCAGGCAATACGTTCGGCTTCTTCCTCAGAATGACCACGTTTTTTTTCGCTTTCTTCAATATGTTCGGCCTGCCGTTTTTGCTTATCGGTATAGGCTGATTTGTCACCTCTAGGCATCTTAATATCCTCATCAGGTTTGGCTTAAATTACTATAACAAGGGCTGGTTTCTATGCAGGTAAGTATTTGTTTGACTTATTTTATAAAAGAAAAATAGAATCTAGAAAATGTTTTATACATTGATTTTTAAAAATATTTCTTAAAAATATATGGGCCTGAAATCAAGGAGATGAAGATAACGGTCATCTAGAACCATCATCTTCTTTGCTTGATTAGCCGTTAATAATACTGCCGCCATTCACATGAATCACCTGACCTGAAATATAGCTGGCTTCTTCACTGGCCAGAAATAAATACGCCGGTGCTACTTCACTTGGCTGGCCCATGCGGCCCATTGGGGTACTTTTACCAAAATCTTTAAGCTGATCGGAATCAAAACTGCTCGGAATCAATGGTGTCCAGATTGGACCTGGCGCGACTCCATTGACACGAATGCCGGTTTTATTTTTCAATAAATTGGTGGAAAGGCTTCGGGTAAATGTGGTGATGGCACCTTTGGTACTTGCGTAGTCAATCAACTGGTCATGTCCGTGATAACTGGTAATACTGGTGGTATTGATAATGCTGTCACCTGCTTGCATATGCGGAATCACCGCCTGAGTCAGGTGGAACATCGATAGAATATTCACATTAAATGTTTTAAGTAATTGCTCGGGCGAGATATCGGTAATACTTTCTTGCGGGTATTGAACCCCGGCATTATTGACCAGAATATTAATCGTTTTAAATTCCTGAAGGGTCTTTTCCACCATTTTCTTGATTTCATCTTGATCTTGTAAATCACATTGAATCAGCAGACAACGGCGGCCTTCATCTTCCACCATTTTTTTGGTGTCCCGTGCATCCTGATCTTCATCCAAATAGCAAATGGCAATATCGGCACCTTCGCGAGCAAATAAGACCGATACAGAACGGCCAATTCCGCTATCACCACCAGTAATCAAGGCAACTTTGCCTTTTAATTTTTCACTGCCTTTATAATGCGGTTTAATAATTTCCGGTGCAGGGTCCATTTTGGTTTGCACACCCGGTTGATGGTCTTGTGTTTCAGTTGAAGCTGGGGTTTCAGGATAATGATTCATATCTTTTCCAATTCCAATGATTGTGGCCATATAAGAAAAAATATATTAGAAGCTTTTAGGCAAAATGAGGCTGGACTCAACATTTCATAACAGAATGTATTCGAGATTTATCAATTATTCGTTGAAACGGATCAGGTTGAGCAACCAGAACAGAAAAAGCTGATGAAACAGCTTCTGGCTACACTTTGATAGCTGAGGTGGTCTTGAAAGGTGAAATTTGATTAGGAAAGGTGAGGTATCAACGGAGATTTAAAATCTAGACATACATAGGCCTTTTTTACTGGGCTTGTATATAAAATAAATGGAGAGTTTTTTAACTCTCCATTTATTCATTCTGATGTGTTTAAAAAATTTCTATAGAAATAAATTAAAGATTATCACTTAAATTAATTCTGGCCTGTGCTGCCTTTTCCTTTTTGGCTGAGGCTTTACCCCAGTTAAACTTTTGTGCACAGATGCCTAAGCCCACAATAAATAATGCAAGCACACTGGTATAAACCACTTCTTTAAAATAGGTTCCTTCAATAATCATGGTAATTAAAGCGCCGACAATAAAGATAATGACCAGATAAGTGAGCCATGGGAATAACCACATCTTGAATGGAATATTTTGTCCTTCAGCTTCCAGTTTTTTACGTAACTTAAGCTGAGAAATGGCAATAGCAAGATAGACATATAAAGATACGGTACCAGTCGCTAACATCAAGACATCATAAATATTCATACTTTCGGTGGCAGTCAGATAAATCGCCACGAAAGAAAACAGGCTTGAAAAGATGACACCTACCCATGGGCTGTTATTGCGGTTGGTTAAACCGAAACTCTTTGGTGCATCTCCACGTTTCGAGAGGGAATAGACCATGCGTGAACAGGTATAAAGTGCGGAGTTAAAGCAGCTACATACCGAGGTGAGCACGACAAAATTAACAATATGGCGTGCTTCTGGAATACCGAGTGCAGTAAGCGCTACGCTATACGTACCCCAGGTCGGATCTTTCAATAAAGGATTATTGTGTGGAATCAGGCAAACCGTAATCAACATTGAACCGACATAGAATAAAATGATACGCCATACAATTGAATTAGCGGCCTTACGAATTTCCTTGGCTGGATCTTTGGTTTCAGCTGCTGCTACGGTGACAATCTCTGCTCCCATATAAGCAAACATTACACCCAATAAGGCCGTGATCACCGATGAAAACCCATTGGGCATAAAGCCTTGAGCGGTTAGATGAGTTGTACCACCGAGCATAGAGGCATCGCCCCAAGGCCACAGGTGCATCACGGCCAAACTACCAAACACCAGAAACATTACAATGGCAATAACTTTGATCAGGGCAAACCAGAACTCGAATTCACCAAAGTTTTTTACGTCACGGAGGTTAATCCAGACCAGTGCTACAGTGACCAGAAGCATATAGCCCCAGATCGGGATAAATGGAAACCAGCTATTTAGGATTTTCCCGGCGACAAAAGCTTCCCAGCCCATGAGCAACGTCCAGAAAGACCAGTATAACCAGCCGATGGAAAATCCGGCCCAGCGCCCGATTCCACGATCTGCATAGGTTGAAAATGAACCGCTGTCGGGATTCAGTACTGCCATTTCTCCCAACATACGCATGATGAGTAAAACTAATAGTCCACCTAGAGTATAGGCAATGAGTGCAGCCGGCCCTGCAGAATAGATAACATTACCGGAGCCGACAAAGAGTGCACCGCCAATGACGCCGGCAATTGAAATCATGGTGAGATGGCGTGATTTAAGTCCGTTTTTTAAGCCATTTGATGATTCGGAATTGGAGAAATGTTGATGTTCTGCCATATAATTTCCCTTAATATCAATAGCGTAGCGGCAATAAAATTCCTTATTTGGCTTACGCTATCTTATCCTTTGAAACTGTAACCGAATTCATCAGTGCTTGACTAATATTAAGTTAATCTTAATAAAATGAATCCTTGTAGCCCTATAGACAGGATCACACTTTGATTAAAGTACGGTTACATGCTGTTCATGTATGCAGTTAATTTCTCTTTTTTGTTGTAAAGTGACGAGAGCCATTTTTGAGCAATTCAAAGGAGCCAATTGGCTTAAGAGATAAAAAATATAAGCAGGCCATATTTACAGAAAAATAAAGCCTACCTAAAATATCAGGCTAAAAGCAGGTTTACGTTCCCTTTTAAAAATAAATGAAAGCTTTTTGATTTTAAAAATATAATTGTATTGATCCTTAAGTTTTTACTAAGTTAAAGTGCGGATCCCATGCTCACGCAAGCACTTTAACAATATCCCGAAAGCCACCAGAATTTCCTGTTCACTCACACAGGCAAAGCCTAGTAATAATCCTTTCTGCCGAGTCGAATAATGTTTGGTATAGTATTGCGATAAGGCTCTGACCTTGATGCCCTGATCCAGTGCTTTGGATGCAATCAAGACATCATCACTGCTGCTCGGCAATTTTAAAATCAGATGCAAACCGGCGGCGGTATTGTATTCATGCAGAAAATCTTCACCTAAATGTCGGCGAATCAGGTCAATTAAAAAAGCGTGGCGTTTGCCATACAATAAACGCATCCGTCGGATATGCGCTTCATAATGTCCTTCACGGATAAATTCAGCCAGTGTTTGCTGATCGATTAAGTGACCACCGCGATAAAGTTCCGAGGCTACAATTCGCAACGAAGAAAACAGTTGTTTTGGTACCACTAAATAGCCAATGCGCAGGGCTGGATAAATGGTCTTACTGAACGTCCCCATATAAATCACTGGAGAATCCGGCTCCAAACCTTGTAAAGAAGGATAAGGCTGGCCCGAGAACCGGAACTCGCTGTCATAGTCATCTTCAACAATCCAGCTATTATGCTGGCGTGCGAGTGCAATTAACTGTTTGCGCCGTTCCAAACTTAAGTGTGAACCTAAGGGATATTGATGAGAAGGCGTCACAAAAATCAGCTTAGGCGGTTTTTTAGGATGCAGATCGGGAATAATCCCTTCCTGATCGACCGGTAAGGAACGCAGATTGACGCCATTAATTCGTAAAATATTACGCGCGCCCCAATAGGCCGGATCTTCGATCCAGACTTCGTCACCAATGTCGCTTAAAGTACGCGAGACCAGATCAATCGCCTGATGGGTGCCTTCGGTAATAATGATCTGATCAGCATCGCACTGCACTGAACGGGCAATTTTCAGATATTCCGCCAGCTCCTGACGCAGTTCCAGGGAGCCACCGGCATTGCTGTAAATCAGGTTATTAACTTGAGGTTCACGGCTCAAACGCGTTTGGATTTTGCTGAAAATATGATGCGGAAATTCGGTTACATCGGGTGCGCCCGGTACAAAGGCTCCCCATTGATAAGGCGAGGCCGCGGAATAGCCGAGCAAGTAGGAACCGCGTTGCGACAGATTGTAATTTTGCTGTGCTTTTTTTTCTGCAACGGCAGGAGAATTCTGTTCTACCTTCACCAAAAAGGACTCAGGTAATTTCTCTACTACCCAGGTGCCTTGACCGGTACGGGCATCAACATAACCCTGTGCCTGTAATTGTTCATAGGCATTTAAAACCGTATTACGCGATACCTGAATTTCTTTGGCCAGATCACGCGATGCAGGCAAGCGGGTTTTGGGAGCCAATACGCTATCAATAATCGCGTTACGCAAGCAGCGGAACAGTCGCATCTGTAATGTTCCTGTGACATCTTGCTGCAATCGCTGCAGTAAATAATCTCCAAGCAAGCTACGCAATTGGCTCTCTCCTACAAATTTGAAATGGCTCTCGTGAGAGCGGTATTGCTAGGTGCAAAATAGTCTGATCAGGCAGTCATTGTAAAGTGTCTTGTATGCGTTTTGATCATGTACCTGCGGCTTGAATGCGAGCATACAGGCGGGCAGGCAATATACACAGATACCGATTAAAACTAAAGCGAAAAATCCAGACACTGATTTTGTTAGGAGCTTGCTGAACTGAGACCTGAATCAAGCAATGATTGCCATAACAGGCGAATAGAGATGTGTTGCAGCCGCCAGGACATGCGACTGCATATAACAAAAGGATCATAGAATGAACATGATGATGAAAGGATTGACCTACACCGATCAGGGTACAACGGCCTGGAACAATTATCTTAAGCAACTGGATAAAGTAGCGCCTTATCTGGGTGAACTGAGTGAACGACTGGACATGCTGCGACGCCCAAAGCGCAGTTTGATTGTCGATGTTCCGGTCATCATGGATGATGGTACGGTTCAGCATTTTGAAGGCTATCGTGTTCAGCACAATTTAACTCGCGGTCCAGGCAAAGGCGGCGTGCGTTTTCATCCAGATGTCAATTTAGATGAGGTGATGGCTCTGTCGGCCTGGATGACGATCAAATGTGCTGCTCTAAATTTACCTTTTGGTGGTGCTAAAGGCGGTGTACGAGTTGACCCGAGCCAGCTTTCCAAGCGCGAACTGGAACGCTTGACCCGACGTTATACAGCAGAAATCAATTTAATTATTGGACCGCAAAAAGATATTCCCGCACCAGATGTTGGAACCAATCCGCAAATCATGGCCTGGATGATGGACACGTTTTCCATGAATGCAGGTTCTACGATTACTGGTGTAGTGACCGGAAAGCCGGTTCATTTAGGGGGATCTTTGGGCCGCAGTAAAGCCACAGGCCGTGGTGTGTTTATTAGCGGTCGTGAAGTTGCTCAGCAAATTGGTCTAGATTTAAAAAATGCCCGGGTCTGTGTACAGGGCTTTGGTAATGTCGGTAGTGAAGCTGCGCTGCTTTTCCAGGAAAATGGCAGCAAAGTGATCTGTGTTCAGGACCATTCTGCCACCCTGTATCAGGAACAGGGGATTGATATTAAAAAACTGCTTGAATACTCAAATACCCATCATAAAATTCAGGGATTTTCTGCCAGCGATGAAATTTCTGCATCAGCTTTCTGGACTATTCCGGCTGAAGTCTTTATTCCGGCAGCGCTGGAAGGTGTGATTAATACTCAAGTCGCGCAAAATATTCAGACCAAAATGATTCTGGAAGGTGCCAATGGTCCAACATTGACTGAAGCGGATGAAATTCTGAGTGAGCGTCATATTACCGTGGTGCCAGACGTGATCTGTAATGCAGGTGGCGTAACGGTCAGCTATTTTGAATGGGTTCAGGATTTGGCCAGTTATTTCTGGACCGAGGAAGAGATTAACCAGCGTATGGATGCCAGCATGAAAAATGCGGTACAGGATGTATGGCAAAAAGCAGTTCAGACCGGATGTTCTTTGCGTACAGCCGCTTATATTCTGGCCTGTGAGCGGATTTTAATGGCACGCCAGGAACGCGGCATCTATCCGGGTTAAGCTAAGTTTTTTTCAAGATGGATTAATCCATAAAAACGACTAGATTTAATTCATTATTACCCATCGTGAATTTTTGCAATGGATTTTTAAATTGGCTTCTTTATTTAAAAAGGAGCCAATTTTTATTAAAAGTATAAATATTTGTTTATAAATAAAATAATTTTATATTTTGACTCTTTTACTCATTTCAACTAGGCCAATTGGCTCCTTCCATCTGCTGCAAAGTGGCTCTCGTCTCATACATATAAAAGCGCAAAATGAACCATATCAGCCAGTCTTTGGCAAATTTCTATCCCAAGATCCGGATAGCAAAATTTACAACGTATGAATCAAGAATGAGGATACAAAATGGACAGTAAACACTCAGCACTGAATGCACGTAAACAGCAGGCAACACCACGTGGTGTTGGGGTCATGTGTCAATGGTACGCAGAGAAAGCAGAAAACTCGACCATTTGGGATGCAGAAGGCAATCAATATATCGACTTTGCGGGCGGGATCGCCGTACTGAATACTGGCCATCGTCACCCTAAAATTATTGCTGCGGTCACTGAACAATTAACCAAATTTACCCATACGGCTTATCAGGTTGTACCATACGAGAGTTACGTTGCTCTGGCAGAACGTATCAATGCACGCGCTCCCATCCAAGGTGCTGCAAAAACCTCATTCTTTTCGACCGGTGCTGAAGCTGTCGAAAATGCAGTTAAAATTGCCCGTGCCTATACTGGCCGTCATGGCATTGTGACTTTTGGTAATGGTTTTCATGGCCGTTCATTTATGACGATGGCCATGACTGGTAAAACTGCACCTTATAAACGCGACTTTGGAGTGATGCCTGGTGGTGTTTTCCATGCTCGTTATCCGGTGGAATCCAAAGGCATTAGTGTTGATGATGCAATGCAAAGCATCGAAGATATTTTCGCAGAAGATATTGCTGCGCATGACGTAGCAGCAATTGTGCTTGAACCGGTACAAGGTGAAGGCGGTTTTAATGTGGTGCCAGCAGAATTCCTGAAACGCTTGCGTGTGCTATGCGATCAAAACGGCATTTTACTGATTGCTGATGAAGTACAGTCTGGTTTTGCGCGTACAGGTAAACTGTTTGCGATGGATTATTATGAGACCAAGCCAGATCTGATTACGATGGCAAAGAGTCTGGGCGGCGGTTTCCCGATTTCAGGCGTTGTGGGTCGTGCTGAAGTGATGGATGCACCAAATCCGGGTGGATTGGGCGGTACTTATGCCGGTAACCCGGTTGCTGTTGCGGCTGCCCATGCGGTACTGGATATCATTGAAGAAGAAGGTCTTTGTGAAAGAGCGAATGATCTAGGCGCAGAACTGGTTGATGTTTTACATGAACTGAAAATGTCATCTAGCATGGTCAAAGATATTCGTGCACTGGGCTCAATGGTGGCGGTTGAGCTGGAAACTGCGGAACAGGCAAAAGCTGTACAAAACCATGCCATGCAAAATGGTCTTTTAATTCTGACCTGCGGTCGTTATGGTAATGTAATCCGTTTCCTATACCCGCTCACGATTCCGGCAGAACAGTTCCGTGCGGGATTGGCTATCTTGAAACAAGGGTTTGCACTGTCTGTCGCAGCCTAATGAAAGAGTAATGATCATGCTTCAAGCGCAATATAGAGATTTATTACAGCATCCTGATATCAGCTTCGATCAGCCTGCCACGGGTGAATATATTGAAGTCAGAGATGCAGCAACCCAAGCCACTTTGGCCTGGGTAAAATCCCATGACCGTGCATCTGTAGAACAGCTAATTGCTCGTTCTCAGCAAGCACAGAAAACATGGAAAGCCAAGACAGCACTTGAACGTGCGGATGTGCTTTGGGCCTGGTTCAATCTGATGCAGGAACATAAAGAATCTTTGGCTCAGATTCTGACCGCTGAACAGGGCAAGCCACTGGCTGAGGCGCGTGGTGAAATTGGTTATGCCGCTTCCTTTATCCGCTGGTTTGCCGAGCAGGCGCGCCGTATTGATGGTGACGTGTTGACTCCAACGCTTGCTCACCAACGTTTACTGGTCATTAAACAGGCAATTGGGGTAGCAGCTGCGATCACACCATGGAATTTCCCGGCGGCGATGATTACCCGTAAAGCCGCGCCAGCTCTGGCTGCTGGCTGTTCCATGCTGGTTAAACCGGCTGAACAAACGCCTTTGACCGCCTATGCGCTTGAAGTTTTGGCCTTGCGCGCAGGTTTGCCACAAGATGTATTGCTGCATGTCAGTGGTGATGCGGTTGAAGTGGGTCAGGTCTTATGTGAAAGCGAAACTGTGAAAAAGTTAAGCTTTACCGGTTCAACTCAAGTCGGTCGTATCCTGATGCAGCAATGTGCACCGACCATCAAAAAACTGTCCTTAGAACTTGGTGGCAATGCTCCAGTTCTGGTCTTTGATGACGCCAATCTTGAACAGGCGGTACAGGGCATCATGGCCAGTAAATTCCGTAATAGTGGACAGACTTGTGTTTGTGCGAACCGGATTTATGTACAAGATGGCATTTATGATGCGCTGGTAGAAAAACTGGTGGCTGCCGTTGCCAAGCTGAAAGTCGGGGATGGCCGGGATGAAGCCTCTACCCAAGGTCCATTAATTGATGAGGCTGCGATCGAAAAAGTGCAGTCACATATTGCCGACGCAGTGAGCAAAGGTGCACAGGTGAAAACCGGTGGACAGCGCTCAAATCTGGGCGGTACATTCTTCGAGCCAACGCTTCTGACTGAAGTTACTCAGCAGATGCGTGTGGCAAAAGAAGAAACTTTTGGACCGTTGGCGCCGTTATTCCGTTTCAAGACTGAAGAAGAAGCAATTCAGATGGCGAACGATACAGAATTCGGTCTGGCTACCTATGTATTTACCCAAAGTACAGCACGTCAGTGGCGTGTAGGTGAAGCCTTAGAATACGGTATGGTGGGAATCAATACCGGAGCTATCTCTAATGAGGTTGCGCCATTTGGTGGAGTCAAGCAATCAGGGTTAGGCCGTGAAGGGTCTAAATTCGGTATGGATGAATACCTTGAAATGAAATATCTCTGTGTTGATATTTCTTCATAATGATGTTTAAAAAGTAAACTTATTCATTAAAAAACTGATGAGAAAATATCAGCCTCCAGTGAATCCCGTGTTTAATTTAAACCGGGATTCCTGCGATGGAGCAAGGACTCAATAAACAGATTGGAGGAGGGCATATTTTCAGTTGTTAAGCCATTCTTCTTCTCTAAAATTCCCCTAAATATCAATTAAAGCATCAGATTTCTATCAGGATTTAACCCTGATTTCTAACTTTAAGCCAAAAGCATCCAGTAATTTTTGCATAGACTTGAGTGTTGGATTGCCTTCCGGTTGTTCCATTTTCTGTAGAGTCTGGGGAGCAATCTTGGTAATTTTAGCCATATCGTTGAGCGTGAGGTGCAACTCGGTACGAATGAAACGAGCAACCTGATGAAAAGGCCAGTCAGGATTATTACTGACGGTTTCAAGTACAGACAATCTCTTTTGCATCTGTTGAATCGGGGTCAGGGGCTTGAAACGTTTATCCATGATTCAGCTCCTCCAATTGTTGGCAAATATTATCAATTCGATACTGACTATTTTCCAGAATTTCAGGTGCCAATTGCAGATGCTGCATGTGCTCGAGTAATCCCTGATAAAGTGGTAATTGCTCGATTAACACCGCTTTGATTTCTTTTGGATCAATCATCGTGCTTTCGGCGATCTGTTCAATGACTGAATGCCAAATTGGCATACCACCATGATCATCTCGCTCCCAACGCGTAGTCCGGGCAATACCATCTGGATGGAGCCACATCGGCGCAAAGTCAAATAATGGGGTTAGTTGAATGATTCCTTTATTGAAACGTTGAATCGCTGTATTACGGGTATGATTATCCTTATTACCTAAAGCGACATTGGCAAGATCACGCTTCAAATATTCAAAGATTTCCTGTTTTGGTTCAGTACAGCATTGCATCAACAGGCTACAGATCTGGTTATGGGTCATTCTTACCCCAAAACCGGCTTTTCCTCCCAGAGAAGCAATACTTTCCTGGGCAATTCTTTCAACCTTCCCATCGCTGACTTTACGGTCAAATCGGGGAATAAATAAAGTCTTACCATGCAGCTCCAGTTCCTGATGAACACGAAGTCCCAGGTATTGGGCAATTTTCATATATAAGGCTTCGTGCATCAAAATTTTATCTAGATTCTGATCACTGCCACGACTGAATTTCACCAGCCAATGCTGTTTGACCTGATGATCTGTCAGCGTGTGATCCAGATAGAACAGGTCATCATGACCTTGAGTCAGCAGTAATTTTGGCCACTCGCCCTGAATACCAGAAGAGCCGGCAATAAAAAGTCCATAAGAGGCTAAGGATTCAATAAAGTTTTCTTGACGTTCTACGACTTGGTCTAGGCTAAAGCCATGATTCTGCTGAACAGGAAACTGCCCCTGTAGCCATTCATAAGCCTCTTTAATCCGTAAATTACCAATCGGATTACCTGCACCCGCTTTTAGAAGCGCCCAGTCTGCTTGTTCCTGAGTGTTTTCAGAAAAATTAAGCTGACGGAGTAATTCTTTACGGCCATAACCTTGAGGTAACAAATCCATCAGGAAGGCTGGCCAGGTAGATTGCAAGGTATTTTGCACATTTACTGGTAAATGATAGGCTAGCGCATGCCCATCGCTTAGGTCCATATAAGAAATAGCATATTCAAATAGATATGATGTGCGCGTGGCTGCTTGCCATCCAGTTTGTTGTTGACCGACAATCTCAACAATAGCGCAATCCAGCCATTCATCTTCCTGATAAATCTGCAGTGTGCAATATTGATCCATAATTTTATTAAAATAGTAAAGTAAAGTGATTTTATTTATTATATACCTATTTTAATAAAAAACTAATTTTATCTTCTTAAAGTTCTTTATCGTTCTAAAAGGCCTTATCTTCACCAGAATACAAGGCTTATGAGGATATATAACAAGATGTATCCTGTTAGAAATCACGATATAACCCAATTGATTTTTAAATATCAGAGCATCTCTAACCCTTACTACCTATAATCGCTTTTTCACTTGAATGAACTTTTAAGCAGCAAATAAAGGACTAAATCCCCGTTTGCGTAGTAATTTTCGGTACATACTCGAGCTTCGATCTGCCGGAAAATGCGCTTCTAAAGATAAGTCCAAAGGTAAATATTCAGGTTTCTGATTTTCTACAATTAAACGATCTTCCTCGAAAATTTTTAGATTAAATGCGTAGGCATCTTCAACCGGTAAATCTTTATCATAATTGCGGCAAATAGGCGCAAAAAGTCGTGTTGAACGCGCAGTCATGGGTGAAGCCGCATTCATGATGACCTGCTTGGCATGATTTGGAAAATGAATCGTAAGTGTTGCAGTAAAGGGTAGGCTCACTTCAAAATGACGTAACCATTTAAAATCTTCCTGGCCACGCTGCTCGATTCCGATCGGATAACGTCCCACACTGCTGATATAATCTGCATTAAAACCGACCTCCGTTTCTGTCGTACTGTAATCAGGAACTTCTACATCCTCCGGATCGCCAAAAGTGTCTGGATGCACCCAGGCAAAATGAGCCACATCAATAAAACCTTCGAGCTGTCTTCCTGCAAAACATTGAATGTCTATCTGAGGGCAGACCAGTTGCTGATACTCAGCATCATCCCAAAAAGGCATGTTAGGAATATGAGGTTCTGCATCTTTTGTAGCGCTTAATGAACACCAGATCAGACCATACTTTTCTACCGCAGCATAAGTTTTCAAATGGAAACGTTCCGATATTTTATGCTGAGGATGTGCAGGAATACGGTTGCATTTACCTTCATTGCCAAAGCGTAAACCGTGATAACGACACACCACGCCTTGGCCGTCATTTTTTCCCAAGCTTAAAGGTACACCGCGATGCGGACATGCATCTTTCGCCACCACCAGTTCATCGTTCATTTTATAAATCACCAGAGGCATATCAAGCAGCATGCTACTTGTTGGCTGATCTGTAATATCACGCGCAAGTGCAATCGGATACCAGTACTGAGCCAAAAGATGCCAGTCATGTTCCTCGAATGTCATATGGACTGGTAAGTCGGGACTAAAAGCGGCGATATTTGTATTCATAATGGGTTCTGTGTCATGACCTTTAGCTGGACTATAAAACAGCAATGTGTTCTATGAAATTTCAATTAACAGGACATAGGATTGCGTAAATCAGAACACTGACCAGCGATTAAAAACAAAATAAGCATCTTTCCAGGTTTTTTATGTTCAACCACGCAAATATTGAGATGGGATATTTCTAAGCTTAAATTTCGCTGAAAATATTTTTTTAAAAAGCGTGCTCTCAGTTTCAATGCTCTAGTTTGGCGCATAAATTGCTTATCACGCGTATAGAAAATTGATCATTTACTCAGAATCCACAAGGAATTGATGTGACGACTAGCTACTTACGCGGACAAGAACTTATCGAGAGCATTCGCAGTGCACCTTATTCGCGTGACCTGATTGGTTATCATGGCGAACCACCAAAAGTGCAATGGCCAAACGGCGCGCGTGTCGCGGTACAGTTTGTGCTGAATTATGAAGAAGGTGGTGAAAACCACATTGAACATGGTGATACGGGGTCAGAACAGTTTTTATCTGAAATCATCGGTGCTGCCAGCTTTCCAGACAAACATATGTCGATGGATTCGATGTACGAATATGGTTCACGTGCAGGCTTCTGGCGGATTCATCAGGAGTTCCAGAAACGTGGTTTGCCGATGACTATCTTTGGAGTCGGTATGGCCTTAATACGTAATCCTTATGTGGTCGAGGCGATTAAATCAGCTCATTATGATGTGGTTTCACATGGGCAGCGCTGGCTACATTATCAGGACATGCCGCTTGAACTTGAACGTCAGTATATGGATCAGGCGATCAGTGTTCTGGAAAGCCTGTTTGGTGAAGCGCCTATTGGGTGGTATACCGGTCGGGACAGTCCAAACACCCGTCAACTTCTGGCTGAATTTCCTCACATCAAATATGACGCTGATTACTATGGAGACGACTTGCCATTTTGGAGCACCTTGACCAATCAGGCAGGGGAAACACGTCCGCATTTGATTATTCCTTATAGCCTGGATAGCAATGACATGAAATTCAGTTCACCGGGCGGGTTTAATAGCGGGGAACAGTTTTATCAATATCTCAAAGATGCTTTTGATGTGCTCTATGCCGAAGGCGAAACTGCGCCAAAAATGCTGTCGATTGGCATGCACTGCCGTATTTTAGGACGGCCGGGACGTTTTAAAGCTCTACAAAAGTTCCTGGACTACATTCAAAATCATGACAAGGTCTGGATTTGCCGTCGTGGGGATATTGCCGAGCACTGGTATAACCATCATGCGCCATAATCATAAAATATATTGGAAAAGATCAGTTTAGATGCTCTTTTTTGAGTCATGTACTTTATAAAAATAACAAACACATCAGCTTTGGCACTGTTATTGCAAAACCAGTTTTAAATAACCAAGCAATATAAACAGGCGATTGAATAGTGCAACTTGTTGAATTTAATCAAGCATCAGCAGAAGATGCGATGATCTTTTTAAAGCACTGTGTGCAAATACCCAGCTGGTCGACCGAGCTTGCCGCAAAACGTCCTTATGCATCGCTTGAGGATGTTTTGAGTGCAGCGAACCAACAGGCGGCGACCTGGAGTTGGGATGAAATTAAAACTGCGCTGGATAATCATCCCCGTATAGGTGAAAAACAGGCACAGGCTGAATTAAGTGAAATAGAAAAAGACTTTTCCCATCGTGAACAATCCGGTATTACAGCAGATAAAGATACCCAGCTCGCTCTACTTAAAGGCAATCTTGCCTATGAGAAAAAATATGGGTTTATCTTTCTGATCAAAGCCGCTGGATTGAGCAGTGAAGACGTCCTTCAAGCCCTGAACTATCGTTTGCTAAATGACCCAGAGATTGAGAAACGTATTGTCCATCATCAACTGGCAGAAATTGCCTTGTCACGACTGGCTCAGGAGCTTCATGCATGATTAGCACGCATATTTTAGATACACATCTGGGAAAACCTGCGACAGACGTGGTCATTCGACTTTTTGCTGAAGACGGTCGCCTGATTAGGGAAGCAAAAACCAATGCAGACGGCCGCGTCAGTGATTTCGGCATGACCGAGTTTAAAGCGGGTGCCTATAGTCTTGAGTTCTTTACATCTGCATATTTTGAAGGTTTGGGTTTAGAAACTTTTTTTCCTAAAGCAGTTATTCATTTTTATGTAAAAGATGCATCACAGCATTTTCATATTCCTTTACTGATCAGCCCATTCGCGTACTCCACATATCGCGGAAGCTGATTTTAGCTTTTAACTTTGAGGGTGAGAAAAATGACAGAACAAAGTAAAACAATATCACCTGAACATGAATATTTAGGTGCGGGAAAAAGTGCAGCTTACGGTTTGCAACACGTACTGACTATGTATGGCGGAATTATTGCACCACCTTTAATCGTGGGAACGGCCGCCGGTCTGGAAGCTTATCAAATTGGATTATTGATTGCGGCGGCGCTATTTGTCGGTGGTTTAGCCACAATTTTGCAAACAGTTGGAGTGAAATATATCGGTGCGAAATTACCTTTAGTACAAGGAGTTTCTTTTGCCGGGGTTGCGACGATGGTCGCGATTGTGACCACAGGCGGTGGTTTGCAAGCAGTTTACGGTGCGGTCATTGTCGCCTCATTGATCGGTTTTTTCCTCGCGCCTTATTTCTCCAAAATTATCCGTTTCTTTCCACCAGTCGTGACAGGCTGCGTCATTACTATCATTGGTTTGTCTTTATTACCTGTAGCAGTCCGCTGGATGATGGGCGGCAATCCCAAGGCACCAGAATGGGGAAGTGTCGAAAATATTGGTCTGGCACTCATGACTTTAGCTTTAGTCGTCTGGCTGAATTTGAGCCGACATGCTGCTATTCGTCGCTTGTCTATTTTACTGGCAATTGTTTTAGGTTCAGTACTGGCTTATTTATTCGGTTTTGGTGATTTCTCTAAAGTTGCGAATGGAACATGGATTCAGGTACCCAGCTTCTTCGCCTTTGGACTACCGACTTTTGAGCTCACTGCCATCATTTCCATGCTTATCGTTACGCTAGTGATTATGACTGAAACCACAGCAGATATTATTGCAGTGGGTGAGATTGTCGGAACCCAGGTAGATTCGGAACGTATTTCCAATGGCTTGCGTGCCGATATGCTCTCCAGTGCAGTAGCGCCTGTTTTTGGTTCTTTTATGCAAAGTGCTTTTGCGCAAAATGTCGGCTTGGTGGCGATTACCGGAATTAAAAGCCGCTTTGTGGTCGCAGCTGGGGGCATGATTTTAGTCGTGTTGGGTTTACTGCCCATTATGGGACGTTTGATTGCTGCCATTCCTGTACCGGTATTAGGTGGTGCAGGTCTGGTACTTTTTGGAACAGTCGCTGCAAGCGGGATTCGTACCTTGGCTAAAATTGATTATAACGAGCAAAAAAATCTTATCATTGTTGCGACGGCTATTGCAGCCGGCATGATTCCCATTATTGATCATTCCTTTTATGCCAACTTTCCAAAATGGGTGCAAACCTTGTTTCATTCGGGGATTAGCTCAACCTGCTTAATGGCCATTTTACTCAACCTGTTGTTCAATCATCTGAACCTATTTAAAAATAAAAGCACAGCGACTACAGAAATTGTGGCAAAGATTCCACATTAGAAAATTTAAACCAGGATGAAAACAGTCCAGAAAATGGGCTGTTTTTTTATCAAAAATTAAAAATGTTGGCTTTGTTTTTGCTTAATTCAGAATGTGATTCTTTCATTCCATTGGGGACCCTTATTTATGAAATTCACTCAACTTACTGCTGCAACATTACTTGTATTGGGTGCGGCATCCGCACAGGCAAAACCGATCTGGCAAGACTTCAGTGTCACCGGACTTTATGGAGAAAACTATGAGGTGGTCGATGAGAAACAGGCGACTGCGACCTTTGAATATACGGCAAAAGTAAAATATGCAGATGTCTTCTTCTTCATTGACCGTATGAGCGGTGCAGATGACTTTAAATCCAGTTATTTTGAATTTTCACCACGTTTGAGCTTGGGTGAAGTGTCGGGTCAGAAGCTTGCCTTTGGTCCGGTTAAAGATGTACTGGTTTCAACGACCTGGGAAGGTGGAGAGGGTTTTGATAACTTCCTGTACGGCGTAGGTTTCGATCTGGATATTCCATATTTCCGTTATGCCAGCATTAACCTTTATCGCGTGAATAATGAGAATATTGATGATGATTACCAGTTGACACTGACCTATGGCGTGCCAATTAAACTGGGAACTGAAGAATTTCTGGTGGATGGCTTCTTGGACTGGTCTACAGAAGAAGATACTCATGACAGCGAGATGAACTGGACCACCCAATGGAAATGGAATGTCGGTAAACACATTTCTCCAGACACCAATTTATATCTGGGGATTGAACATTCTATCTGGAACAACAAATTCGGTATCCCAAATGCCGATGAAAATAATGTCAGTGCTTTAGTGAAATATCACTTCTAGGCAAAGTGATGAAGAAATAAGTTAAAAGCCCTGATAAAAGGGCTTTTTTTAATGCGTTTAAAATACGATCTGGATGTTTTCAGGAAAAGGATGAACATCACAATTTGATCCGCTACCTATACGATCCACTACAACAAACTCGCTGGGTGCTTCAAGGGTCAATAATGGATGATGCCAGGTTCCGGCACGATAATTTATCCCTTGAGAACCATCACTGATAAATACCTGAATCTGACTAATATCGGGCTGTGTATAATCAAGTTCAGGCGCTACAACGATTAAAAATTGCTGGCCGTGCATCGGAATAAAAGCCTGTGATCCTAGAGGATGCCTTTCCAGCATTGAGATTTGAAAAGGAATTGCCGTAGCTTGCATATTTCTAAAAATACTCAGTCCGACCTTGGTGTCACTTTCTACTTCAGCCAGGGCATGATAACGCTCAGTCTGCTGCTCATTGATATGAAAATAATGATTACCCTGACAGGCAATGACTTCTCCGAAAGGCAGAAAACTTTCAGTGCTTAAAGGCTGTATTTTTATACTTTGCATAGACATATCATTGATCACTCAAGCCAATTTTCCCCAGAGACGAATCCGGCTGATGCCACCGTCCGGAATCATGTTGACACGAATATGGGAAATTTTTTCGTGTTGTAAAATTTCATTGATGTAATGATGAATATGATCCATTTGCATAGGTTGGGCTGCTAACAAAAAAGGCCAGAACATGCTTTGTGGAATGAGTTGCTCATCGGTTGCATCCTCAACATAGATGGCTTGAATAGAAACCTCTGCAGGGAAATTTCCCTTAAAATGGGCGGTATCAATTTCAATTTTCTCGATTCGGGCACTGGCGCCTAAAGCCAAAATGCACCAGTCAAATCCTGGAGCACGACGCCGTTTGGTTTCCCAGCCATCGCCCATGTTAATGCCACGTCCCGGATTAATCAGATTGCGTGGATGTCCAAAATGCGCATCGCTATAGGCAACGACACGGCCACCATGTTCTAGTGCCAAAACATCTAGCATTTGATCACTATCTTGCAGATTGATTTTTACCTGACCATAGACCTTAAAACGTGCAATCCCACCGTCAGGATAAATATTCAAACGGACATGGGTAAATATCTGCTTTGCTGAAATCTGAACAATATGATGCTGGCTGGGGCCCAAGACATTATTTTCTATAATGCTGATCCATTCTGCCTGATCAAGATTTCCATCTGGCGCATAACATGCTTGCACAGCAGCAGAGGCCGGATAATTACCGCTAAAAAAAGTCGTATCAATATCCAGTGCCTGTATTTGACCTGCAACAGCAAGTTTAATGATGGCCCAATCATAGCCCGTGTGGCGCTTGCGACGGGTTTCCCAGCCATCCATCCATTTGCCATGCTCATCAAACTTGTCTTCGATAAAGACCGGTGCCTCAAATTGCAACATGCGTTTTGCTTCAGCAAAAAACTCATCTGAACATTCAAGAATTTCTGCGCCAATTCGGGCATCTGCAAGGTTAGTTAACTGCTGTACTGGAGCAGGCAGATCAAAAATTGGAGCTAATAAGGTCGCCATCTTAAATTTCCATCATTGGTATACGTCACATGAATATGCACTTTTATAAATACAAATTTAGGTCTTCTGCCTTTATAAAAACAGGACATTGAAGGAATTTAAAAGCACAGCGTGTGCCAACTCTTGCTATTTTTTTAGTGCATTTTTTTCAGGATGGCACGTTTTTAGCATTTTAGCTGGCAATGAAGATGAAATAGCCAGGAGGAATAGATGGAGATTGCAATTATTGGGGCAGGCATGGGCGGATTAACCACAGGAATTGCACTAAAAAAGTTCGGACATCGGGTCACCATCTATGAGCAGGCAGAACAGATTTTACCTGTCGGTGCTGCAATTTCCTTGTGGTCAAACGGGGTGAAGTGTTTGAACTATCTGGGCTTAACTGAACAGGTAGCAAAGTTAGGTGGCCAGATGAATGACTTAGCCTATATCGATGGTTTGAATGGCGAGGTCATGACGCAGTTTAGTTTGGCGCCGTTAATTGAAGAAGTCGGTCAACGTCCATATCCGGTATCGCGTGCTGAATTACAAAATATGTTAATGGATGCGTTTGGCCGGCAGGATATTCAGCTCGGTAAAAAAATGGTGTCTATTGAGGATAAGGGGCAACACGTCGAAATCGGTTTTCAGGATGGCAGCACTGCCTCTGCAGCATTATTGATTGGCGCAGATGGTACCCATTCCATGACGCGTCAGTATGTATTGGGCAAACAGGTTGAACGCCGTTATGCTGGCTATGTGAACTGGAACGGACTGGTTGAGATCTCTGAAGATTTAGCGCCCGCACAGCAGTGGACCACTTTTGTCGGTGAAGGCAAACGCGCTTCACTGATGCCTGTGGCAGAGCATCGCTTTTATTTCTTCTTTGATGTGCCATTGCCCGCAGGTCTGGAGAATCAACGTTCGGAATATAAGATCTTATTAAAGCAATATTTCTCTGGCTGGTGCTCCCAGGTTCAGCGCTTAATTGACAGTATTGATGAGCAGAAAACCAATCGTGTCGAGATCCATGATATTGAGCCTTTTACCCAGTTTTATAAGGGCCGTGTGGTAATTTTAGGGGATGCAGCACATAGCACCACACCGGATATCGGGCAGGGAGGTTGCCAGGCAATGGAAGATGCGGTCTATCTGGCACGTGCCTTACAAATTAATACGCTAGGTCTGGAAGATGCCCTGAAACGTTATCAGAATAAACGCAATGAACGCGCCAATGAATTGCTGCTACGTGCACGTAAGCGTTGTGATGTCACGCATATGAAAGATGAGCAAATTACCAAAGACTGGTATGCAGACCTACGGAAAGAACAAGGCCCACATATTATGAAAGGCATTATTAGCAATATTGTGGGTAATCCATTGGATTAAGTCTAATTAATAGCATCACATATCGAGAAACCGCGATTTTAGCCATCGCGGTTTTTGTTATTTAAGTATGAAAATACTACAGTTGCTGCACCTTGCTTTTTAAGGTTTCCATTTGTTCAATCATATGTTTAATCATCAACTGGGAAACGCGTGAAATTTGGCGTTTAGGCGCCACACACAAGGCAATGGTCAGCGGATGCAGCCCTTTTTCAGAGATAGGTTTAAAGACCACTTCATCTCGCTCTACATAGGGTAAAACATCGAGATAACTAAAAATTCCAATCCCGGAATTCGCCTTAATGAGAGTATTCATCAGGCGTATATCATTCGATTCCGTTTTACGTGCAGGTATAAATTGATGATGTTTATACAATGCCTGTACATAATCATGAATAATCAGGGGTTCGGCCGGAATAAAATGGTTGTCATTCAAGGTATCTGAAAAATAAATCTTTTCTGCTTGAGCAAGAGGATGTGATTTACCCATCACAAAACCTAAAGGCAGTTCCAGAAAATGGAGGACTTCAAGGTGTTGATGAGATTTTGGATTCAGGATCAGGCCAAAATCCAGATCTGCCTCAATCACTTTTTTGGCTACGATTTCACTGTCTGCGACCCGGATATTAAAATTAATCCAGGGATAATGTTCATACATATATTGCATGGACTGCATGACAAAACCATCATTTAAGGCAGAAATTAAACCGAATTCGATGGTCCCACGCGTAAACCCCTGAATTTCATCAAAGCGAATCCGGGTTTGCTGGAATTCTTTTTGCCATTTTAAAACATCGGCATAGAGTAATTCACCCGCCAGTGTCAGTTTTAAACCATGGGGCAAACGCTCAAATAACACAATTCCCAGTTCTTCTTCAGCCAAAGCAATTTGCCGATGTACTGCAGACACGGAAATGAATAATTGATCTGCGGCCTTGCGTAAACTTCCCGTTTTCGCCACCGCGATAAAATATTCTGAAAATCGGGAAAAAGGCGTATTCATTAATTTAGTCAAGCGAAGAACCACCGTTTATTCATATCAATATTTGAGATAAACGTGTTTATGCGAGTTTTATGCCAAAGAAGGCAGCTTTAATCGGCAAATACATTTGTACATGGTTGATGTGTTCTAATTTTAAGAATGAATAGTACGAATCATTCTAATAGACAGAATGACAATAAATTAAGTAATTTCAATCATAAGCAAAGCCAAAATTGCACAGTTCTGCAATGTTCAAGGCCTGTAAAAAGAGACCATCTACAGTAAGAATATAGGTTTGATATGAACGCCATTCCAGTCATCAATTTATTCAACAAACCCTGCTATAGCCAGTTTGATGATCAGGACTGGGAAATTCTGGCTCGTCACTGGTATCCGGTTGCACGGATTCAGGACGTTTCTACCCAACCGCAACAAGTAACCCTGCTTGATGTCAAACTTGCACTGTATAAAACAGACAGTGGTGCAATTCACCTGGTTCGTGATCTCTGTCCACACCGGGGCGTACCCTTAACCAAAGGCTGGGTTTCGGGTGAAAATCTGGTCTGTCCTTATCATGGCTTACACTACAATGGCCAGGGAAAATGTATCAAAATTCCTGCACAACCCGAGCTGACCAACATTTCTGAGCGCTTTTCTCTGACCAAATTTCCAGTAGTGCAAAAATATGGCTTGATCTGGACCAGTATTTTTGACCGTGACGAAGCAAAAGCCAATTTCCCTGTTTTAGATACCTGGGAGATGCCAGATCATCAGGCAATTTTACCGCCGTTTGTGGATATTGCCGGTTCAAGTGGTCGTCAACTGGAAGGCTTTATTGATGTTGCACATTTTGCCTGGGTTCATCAGGGTTCTTTCGCCGACCCTGAAAATCAGGTTGTACCCAAATACACGACCGAACGTACAGATTACGGCCTGCATACCGAATATGTCAGCAGTGTCAGCAACTATCCACATGGTATGCAAGATCTGGCACCGGAAGGTTTTTTGTGGAAACGTGTATTTGATGTCTATCCACCGTTTTCTGCGGTGCTAACCGTACATTTCCCAGAACAGGGACAATTAAAAATTCTCAATGCCTGTTGTCCGGTCTCACACAATAAAACCCGTTTATTTGTACCACTGACACGCAACTTCGATACGACAGGAGATTTACAGGCGGTATATGACTTCAATGCACAAATCTTTGCCGAAGATCAGGACATGGTAGAAAGCCAGAAACCTGAAGAATTACCGCTCGATATTTCCATGGAAGCGCATTTTGAAGCAGATCGCTCTTCAACGACCTATCGTCGAATCTTAGCCGAGTGGGGATTAAGTAAACGTTATGTTGTCTAATATATTTTAAAATTTAAAAATATGGATTAAATTTTAAACAGAAACCCTATATTTTAATATAGTGGTTTTTATTTATATTATTTTTAAATAATAAAAATATTATTTATATTTCCTTATTCTTTGATTAAAAATGAGTAATATTGTTAAAATTTAGAAATTAAAATAAATCAATCTAGGCAAGCTTCGATTAGCGAGTTCCCACCTCTTTCAATGATGAGAGAAAATAAAAATACCTGTAGAACATCATCCTTTCGGCGTATTACAAGCTAAACCTAACTATAAAAAAACTATTAATATATTTAAATATTAATAATTTATATCTAAAAAAATCCCATTCCCTCAATGAGTCTCAATACCTGATTCTATCATCTACATTTATCTTTGCTCATGAAAAATATGAAGCTCCAATTAAAAAAGGAATGCACAAATTTAAGGCATTTTATTTTATCTCACCACTTATAAGAAAAAATAAAAAAATCCTTCCATCAAATTAAATTTTAGGGTCAATTATAAAATTATTATTTATAAATTTAATAACAGTACGCTCTTATTAAATAAAAAACAAAAATATCTTTTTAAAAACCCTATTTTTATTATTTTTTATAAAAACTGGAATGCTTATTGCTAATTATATATTGGACAGACTGAGCGCATTTGAGTGAAGTCATTTTAAAGCATGTGTTGTATGACACAGAACAACCAAGAGCAGAATAGAATGAAAGAAAAAAATAGCTTGAAAACCGGATTGAAAAAATTGGTAGGGGTGTTAATGGCAAGCGGTGTAATGAGCATGGCCGCTGTCGCGAATGTTCAGGCCCAAGATAAAGCCGCGTTTGTTTATATTGGTCCAACCAGCGACCATGGCTGGACTTATTCTCATGATCAAGGCCGGATTAAGGCTGAAAAAACCCTCGCAGGAAAATATAAAACCTCTTATATCGAAAATGTCCCTGAAACAGCAGATGCCGAACGTGTGATCCGCAACCTGGCACAACAAGGCAATAAAGTCATTTTTGCGACTTCGTTTGGTTATATGAATGCAATGGAGAAAGTATCCAAGCAATTTCCCAATACAGTATTTATGCATGCAACCGGTTATAAGCAGGGCAAAAACTTAGGGGTCTACGATGTCCGTACCTATGAAGGTGCTTATATGCTGGGTGTGGTCGCAGGGCAAAAAACCAAAAATAATGTTTTGGGTGTAGTTGCGTCTTTTCCGATTCCTGAAGTTATCCGTAATATCAATGCCTATACCCTCGGTGCACAAAGTGTAAATCCAAAAATTAAAACCAAAGTCATTTGGGTGAATTCATGGTTTAACCCGGGCAAAGAACGTGATGCAGCCTTGGCTTTGATTGCTCAAAGCGCAGATGTGCTGATGCAAAATACCGATTCTCCAGCAGTGGTACAGGCGGCTGAACAAAAAGGTGTCTTTGCTTTTGGCTGGGATTCTGACATGAGCAAATTTGGCCCTAAAGCGCATCTTGCTGCATCGGTTTTACATTGGGAAAAAATTTATACTCCGGTAATGACGCAAGTCAGCAAGAAAACCTGGAAACCAAGTGCAATGTGGTATGGCGTAAAACAAAAAGCCGTCGATATCGAAAGCTTTGGTCCTTCAGTGTCGGCAGCCTCTAAAGCAAAAGCGCTCAGCGTACGTGATGGCATTTTAAAAGGCACACTGCATCCATTTACCGGCCCGATTCATAAACAGGATGGCACATTGGTCTTGGCAAAGGGCAAGCGCCTAGATGATGCGGCACTAAGCAAAATGAATTACTACGTGAAGGGCGTAGAGGGTTCATTACCGAAATAAAGCTTTGTCATTTTGCAATTCAAAAAACTTTAAATACTTTGATGTACTTTCCCGCATCCATCTGAATGCCTGCACGCTTCAGATGGATGCCGCACTGTCACAGCATTGAATAGGGCACTGATGATGACCTCTCAACACGATAGATCTGCTCATGCGCAAGAGTTGAACGCACGTTCTTCTTCAGGTGTACCGCGTTTACAGCTCATCAATATCTGTAAAAGTTACAATTCATTGAAAGCGAATGACCAGATACATTTAACCGTTCAACCTGGGCAAATTCATGCCATTGTGGGTGAAAATGGTGCTGGCAAAAGTACCCTGATGAAAATCATTTATGGGGCAACCAAGGCCAATCAAGGACAAATCCTCTGGAACGGTAAAGAAGTTCATATTGATAACCCGTCGATGGCAAGAAAACTCGGGATTGGCATGGTCTATCAGCATTTCTCTTTATTTGAAACCTTGACCGTGGTGGAAAATATTTTGCTGGGACTGGATGAAAAGATTCATTTAAAAGTCCTGAGCCAAAAAATTATTGAAGTTTCAGAACAATATGGTTTACCCATTGATCCACGCCGCGAAGTACATTCTTTATCGGTAGGTGAGCGGCAACGTGTCGAAATTATTCGCTGCCTTTTGCAAAATCCCGCTTTAATCATTTTAGATGAACCGACTTCAGTATTGACACCACAAGCGGTACGGCAACTGTTTAAAACTTTACGGTTATTGGCCTCCCAAGGCGTTTCAATTTTATATATCAGTCATAAATTACACGAGATCAAAGAACTCTGTGATGAAGCGACCATCTTACGCAATGGCCGTGTCACCGGAAATGTTAATCCCAAAGACAACAGTACCAGTGATTTAGCACGCTTAATGATTGGCCGTGATTTACCGACCTATGTACGCCCTGAATATACAGGTGAAAAACAGATATTATTCCAGGTTGAGAATCTCAATTACCAGTCCGACGACCCATTTGGTGTGTCGCTGAAAAATATCAATTTAAATATTTTTGCCGGTGAAATTGTAGGAATTGCCGGGATTTCTGGCAATGGGCAAGCAGAATTACTGTCTTTATTGTCGGGTGAAAATAGCCTGAAACATGGCCGGATGGTTCTGGATCAAATCGATATTTCCCGATTCAGTTCTGGACAACGGCGTGATTTGGGCCTGGGCTTTGTCCCTGAAGAACGTCTGGGCCGAGGAGCAGTCCCGAACATGACACTGTCCCAGAATGCCTTGCTGACCGCATTTCGGCAGAACCTGACGCAATGGGGATTAATCAAGTTTGCACAATGTAAGCTTTTTGCCGAGCACTGTATTGAAAAATTCGGGGTGAAAGCCAGTGGCCCAGAGGCAGAAGCACGTTCCTTGTCCGGTGGAAATCTACAAAAATTTATTGTCGGCCGGGAAATTTTGCAAAACCCGAAATTCCTGATTGTGGCTCAACCGACCTGGGGCGTTGATGTGGGCGCGTCCATGTTTATCCGGCAAACCCTGATTGATCTCTCTCGACAAGGTGTTGCCATTTTGGTGATTTCAGAAGAATTAGAAGAGCTGTTTGAAATCAGTGATCGTCTCTGCGTGTTGGCCAATGGTGAACTATCTCCAGCGATACCTACTCATGAAACCAATACTGAAAATGTTGGAATCTTGATGTCAGGCATTCCAGGCCATGACACTGCGATCATAGTAGAGGAGCAGCAAGCTCATGCTTAATATAACAAAAAAACAAATATACAGGTTGAGAGGAGAGCGACATGCATTTACTGGAACCGCGTGAACATCCCTCTCAAATCATGAAGTGGCTTTCACCGCTCATTGCGCTGCTAGCCATGCTGATTGTCGGTAGTATTCTGTTTTTAATGTTGGGGATTAATCCCGCGCAAGCCATGTACATCTTCTTTATTGAACCGCTGACGTCGTCTTATGGCTGGAGTGAACTGGCAGTGAAAGCCGGGCCTCTGATTCTGATTGCCTTGGGACTGGCGGTCGGATTCCGGGCGAAATTATTCAATATCGGTGCTGAAGGTCAGCTTACCATCGGGGCAATTTTTGGTGGTGGTATTGCGATTTTATTTCATGATCAAATCGGTTGGTGGATTCTTCCGTTAATGATCGTCATGGGGGCACTCGGTGGGGCACTCTGGGGCGCAATTCCTGCCTTGCTGAAAACCCATTTTAATGCCGAAGAAACCCTGACCACCCTGATGATGAATTATGTTGCAGTATGTGTGTTGCTATACCTGGTCAATGGTCCCTGGCGTGATCCGGATGGGATGAACTTCCCTCAATCGGTGGTTTTTAGTGAGAGTGCAACGCTGCCATTTATTGTAGAAGGCACACGCATTAATGCCTCTATTTTTATCACTTTTTTTGCAGTCCTTCTGTTCTGGGTTTTTATGCGTAAAAGTCTGACGGCCTATAAACTGGAAGTCAGCGGTCAGGCACCTTTAGCTGCCAAATACGCAGGTTTTTCTTCCTCCAAAGCGATCTGGATGAGTCTGGTGATTTCCGGAATGATGGCAGGTATTGCCGGAATCTGTGAAGTGGCTGGACCTATTGGTCAGCTGAATCCGAACCTGTCCCCAGGTTATGGCTATGCAGCGATTATCGTGGCCTATCTAGGGCGTTTAAACCCCATCGGTATTGTGCTGTCAGGCTGTTTTATGGCGCTGATTTATCTGGGCGGTGAAATGGCACAAATGCAGCTACAGCTTCCGGTCGCGATTACCGGTATTTTCCAGGGGCTGCTGTTGTTTTTCCTGCTGGCTTCCGATGCATTAATTGAAAACCGTTACCGGTTTAGCAAAAAAATGGCGTCACCGGTCCCTCAGCCCACAGCAACTACCCTTTAACCCAATGTTGTCTACAGCAAAAGGAAGCATGATATGGCTTTAGAAATAACTGCAATTCTTGCAGGTACTGTTGCAGCAGCAACACCCCTGATTTTCGCAGGTCTGGGGGAATTGGTCACACAGCGGACTGGTGTGATTAATCTTGGAGTAGAAGGGATGATGCTGGTCGGTGCAATTGCAGGTTTTGCTTTTGCTGCGCAATATGATGCCAGTGTATTAAGTGCCTTATTGATGGGTGGTCTGGCAGGCATGCTGATGGCCCTGATTTTTGCCTTTTTTACCTTGTCTTTAAGTACCAATCAATCCGCGTGCGGTTTGGCTTTAACCATTTTTGGACTCGGTATCTCTGCATTTTTGGGACAGAACTACGTCAGTATGGCTTTACCGGGTCTGGCTAATTTTAATATTCCACTATTAGCGGATATTCCAGTATTGGGTCCGATTTTGTTCCAGCAAAACTATGTGGTTTATCTGTCAATCTTGGTCTTCTTTCTGGTGTGGTTTGTCTTGGCCAAAACCCGTTTGGGCTTATTGCTTAAAGCAGTCGGAGAATCACCGGAAAGTGCGCATGCCATGGGTTATCACGTTTTGGCGATTCGTTATGGCGCAGTGCTATTTGGCGGTTTGATGGCAGGGGTTGGCGGAGCATTTTTATCGACCGTATATACCCCGATGTGGATTGAAAATATGGTGGCAGGCCGCGGCTGGATTGCCATTGCACTGGTAGTATTTGCGGTGTGGAAACCAACACGTTTAATGCTCGGCGCTTACCTGTTTGGGGGCGTAACCATTTTGCAATTTCACGCCCAGGCGCTTGGAATCAAGGTGCCGAACGAGCTGCTTGCCGCATTGCCCTATATAGCCACCATTGTGGTACTGGTCATGATTTCACGGAATAAAAAAGTACTCAAAATGAATTTACCATCTTCTTTAGGCAAAACCTTCGTGCCATAACCGCAGCCATTCATCATAAATAGAATAGATTTGAGTATAAATCATGAAAATTTTAACAGCTTCCTATGTCCTTACCATGAATGCGCAGAATGAATGTATTAAAAATGGCGCGATACTGATTGAGGGCGACCAAATAAAAGCAGTGGGTACATTGGCACAGTTAACTCAATGCTATCCAGAGGTGCTCATTGAAGATTACCCACAAAAGATCCTGATGCCGGGCTTGATCAATACCCATTGTCATTCCGGTTTATTGCGTGGTACGGCTGAAGGATTACCGGTTTGGGATTGGTTACAGCAGTATATTGACCCGATGCACCGGGTGTTGACACCAGAGGATGCGAAAATCGCCTCCTATTTATGTTATGCCGAGGCACTATTGTCGGGAACGACCACCATCAGAAGCAGGATATCGGCTCTACCACTGAACTGGCTTTTTTGATGACCTATATCATTGGCGCTATTTGTGTGTGGAATATCCCACTTGCTGCAGGGATGGCGGTTCTACTTACGATCATCCTGATGGGCAAACAGACACTGCATCAATTTGCTGGAAAAACGATCCAAAGCTATGAGTTAAGAGATGGGCTACTTTTATTGGCTTTGATATTGATTGCGTTGCCGGTCATGCCCAATAAGCCCTTGTGGGGCGCTGTACTGAATCCCTATATCATCCTGAAACTACTCATTTTAATCTTGATTGTGCAGTCCATGGCACATGTGGCAAAACGAATCCTGTCCAATGATAAGGCCCTTATTTTATCTGCCTTAGCCTCGGGATTTGTCTCCAGTACGGCTACAATTGCCAGTTTGGGCATGCAAGTCCGATCCGGGCGGGTCAGTGCTAAATTAAATGCAGGTGCGGGATTAATCTCCTGTATTGCCACCTTATTACAGCTTTTGCTGATTGTTCTGGGAGTGAGCGTAGAGTGGTTCAAGTTCCTGCTGATTCCGAGTTTGGTGGGCATCGGAATTTTATGTATTGCTGCCGGATTCTTGATTTATCGAACTCCCCAAGCGGATAACAGTACGACCATCAATGAAATACAAGAAATTGATAGCCGAATGTTCAGTATCAAAGAAGCGGTGATTATTGCGGTCAGTTTGACCTTAATCCAGGCTGGGATTTACGGCGCGAATCTTTTACTGGGAGATAGCGGCTTAATCTTAGGTACTTTTTTAGCCTCTTTATTTGAAGTGCATGCTGCTGTAGCAGGTGTAGTGATACAGGGAAATCCTCATAACCTGACTTTAATTTATGCTGTCATGATTGGACTTGCGGCACATGCGGTGTCTAAAAGTATCAATTCTTTTGTGACTGGGGGATGGAAGTTTTTTCTGTATTTTGCGCCTAGCCAAATTCTACATATGTTAGGGCTTATCTTTATTCTTCTGAGTTTGAAATAAAAGGGAGCTGGTTTGCATATATTATAAAATGATCCAGTCATTTTAAGCCATTTTTAAGTTTTAGATTCTAGGCTAAAGCATCTTAAAGTCTTTGAGCCACGGATCATGCTGAAGCTGTTTTCCCATTCGTCTTTTTTTAGTCAGCGACCTAAAAATTCGATTAGTCTTTCAGGCTTCAACATGTTGCTGGCTATTTGGCTAGGACTGATCCTAAACTTTGCTTTCTATCAGAAAATCCATGAATTTACGCCTTATGCCAATCTAAAAGCAGGTCTGTTACTGGCCGCTACGGCACTGATCATTATTGCGTTTTACAATCTGGTACTACAGTGGCTGAACTGGAAATGGAACGCCAAAATACTGGCCAGTGTCCTGATCATTCTGGGTGGTTTTAGTGCTTATTTTGTCAATAGTCTGGGGGGCGTTATTACTCCGGATCAGATCCAGAATATGCTGCAAACCGATGCCCGCGAAGTTCGTGATCTCTGGTCAATGCGACTGGTCATCTGGACACTGGGGTTTGTAATATTTCCACTCGGCATCGTCTGGATGCTTCAAATTCAGCCTGTATCGCTGGGGCGTAAAATCTTACAAAAAGGCTTGAGCAGTGTAGTCTCACTCGGACTGATTCTAGGCTTATTGTTCTGTTTCTATGTCGATTATGCTGCTATCTTCCGCGAGCATCGTGATCTGAAGGGAATGCTTTCTCCACAAAACAGCATCGCGTCTACCTTGTCCTATTATAAAAAGAAAGCACCTAAAGCAAATTTGCCTTTGGTGACTTTTGGCGAAGATGCACATCTGCTACAGCAGGCTCAAATGCAGGAGCATCCCAAATTAATGGTGCTGGTAGTGGGAGAAACTGCACGTGCCGAGAGTTTTGCCTTAAATGGCTATGCGCGTAATACTAATCCTGAACTGAGCAAGTTAGCGGTGATTAATTTCAATCAGGTCAGCTCTTGCGGAACTGCAACAGCCGTTTCAGTCCCGTGTATGTTTTCGGGCATGTCACGTGAAACCTATGATGAACAGCTAGCCAGCCACCGTGAAGGTTTGCTGGATATTGTCCAGCGCGCCGGTTATCAGGTGACATGGATTGATAATAACTCAGGCTGTAAAGGCGCCTGTGACCGAGTACAAAAATATCAGATTCCGACGCAACTGAAACAGAAGTGGTGTGATGCTGGTGGTGAATGTTTTGATGAAATCCTGGTGGATAGCCTGAAAGATTATCTGGCGCATCTGGATAAAAACAACCCGAAACCACAATTAATTGTACTGCATCAGATGGGCAGTCATGGCCCCGCATATTTCAAGCGTTCCAAAACGCCGTATCAACCATTTCAACCAACCTGTAAGACCAATGCCATTCAGGGCTGTAGTACAGAAGAATTAAAGAATAGTTATGATAATTCGATTGTATATACAGACCACGTCCTAGCCCAGATCATTGAAATTTTAAAGCAGCAGGAACAGTATCAGACCGGTTTCTGGTACCTGTCTGATCATGGAGAATCCACCGGAGAGCATGGTTTATACCTGCATGGTGCACCTTATAGTATGGCGCCGACCCAGCAAACCCATGTCCCGATGCTGATGTGGTTCTCCGATGCCTGGAAGCAGCAGAATACCCAGCAGGTCAGCTGTCTCAAAGGACAGACCGAACAGGCCCGTAGTCAGGATCATCTTTTCCCCAGCTTATTAAGCTTGCTGGATATAAAAACGCAAGTGATTGAAGCTAAAAATGATATGCTTGCACAATGCTCACCATCCTTAAAGAACAGAGCTTGAAATGCATAAAATACTAATTATTGAAGACGACTTTATGATTGCCGAGTCGACTGAAACATTGCTCAAGCTGCATCAGTTTGATGTGCATTGGGTCAATAATGGGATTGAGGGTTTAAAACAGTTACAGCAGCAGGTCTACGATATTGTCCTGCTCGATTTAGGCTTGCCGATGATGGATGGCATGCTGGTGCTAAAAAATATCCGGCAGAAGTTTCCGAATTTACCGGTGCTGATTATCTCCGCCCGGGATCAGTTACAAAACCGGGTGGATGGGCTGAATCAGGGAGCAGATGACTATTTAATCAAGCCTTATGAATTTGACGAGTTGCTGGCCCGTATTCATGCCTTAATACGCCGTAGTGGTTTAAAAAATACCGGGATAGATACGAATAAGAAATTATCACACAGCGGGCTGGAACTGGACCTGGAACAGCACATTGCATGCTTTAATGATGAACCGATCGAGTTATCTAATCGGGAATGGTCTATTCTCACTGCACTCCTCATGCATCCTAGCAAAATTTTTTCTAAAAACGATTTAGAAGACAAGCTTTATGATTTTGATAGTGATGTAAGCAGTAATACGGTAGAAGTTTATATCCATCATCTGCGGGCAAAATTAGGAAAAGACTTCATACGTACCATACGTGGGCTAGGGTATCGCTTAGGATGAGCACCATGCAAAAACGTTATTCCTTGCAAAAACGTCTGGTTATTTATATTTCATTATTTAGCGTGGTACTGGGCTGTGTGCTAATCTTTGCAGCATACCGGATTGCGCTCGAAGAAATTAATGAAGTACTGGATAAACAGATGCAAAGTCTGGCAGAGCGCATTTCAGAAAATCATCCGCAACCCTTACAAAGCCAAATTGATCTGGCAAAACAATACAGTGAAGAAGATTTATTTGTAGATATCTGGTCCTATACAGATACAGCCACTTCCTTCCATCCGCAGGATGTTCTGGTGGCACCGGTCAGGAAAGCAGGTTTCTACAAGCATCAAACGCCATATGGAACCTGGTTAACTTATATTATTCCTGGTAAGCAATTACAGATTCAGGTGAGCCAGCAGCAAAATGTCCGGCAGGAACTGGCGTTGGAACTGGCAGCCAATATGTTTCTTCCTTATGTGCTTTTTTTACCTTTTGCAGTATTTGGCTTAGGCTGGATGATCCGGAAAAATTTTCAGCCCCTTAATGATTTTAAAACTGAATTGGCCAGCCGCAAGGCACAAGACTTAAAGCCAATTGCAATGAAAGATTATCCCTTAGAGCTGGAACCGACCATTCAGGAAATGAATTATTTGTTTGGTCGCATTTCTCTGGCCCAACAGGAACAACGTCAATTTGTAGCAGATTCTGCCCATGAATTACGCACGCCACTGACGGCTTTGAATTTACAGGTACAAATTTTGCTACAGCAGTTTCCGCAGAGCGAGTCTATCCATAATTTGAGCCAAGGCATTTTGCGTATGCAGCATCTGGTCAACCAGTTATTAAGTCTGGCCAAACAGGATGTGACCGAAGGTTTGAGTGAGCCTGTTCAATTGTTATCACTGAATCAGATGACAGTCACCTGTATCGAAGAACTGATTCAACTAGCGCTACAAAAAGAGATTGATTTAGGGGTAGAGCAGCAGCAGGAACTGTTGATTCAGGGCCAAGCCTCGGCCTTGCACTCGATTATTTATAATTTAATTGATAATGCGATTAAATATAGTCCGAAGGATGGCGTGATTAATGTGTCGATTTTCCAGCAAGGCCATCAGGCAGTTTTACAGATTGAAGACAGTGGTGCAGGGATAGATCCCGCTCAATTCAATCAGATCCGGCAACGCTTCTACCGGATACATAACCATGCAGAAATTGGCAGCGGTTTGGGTTTATCCATTGTAGATAAAGCCACCGAGCGCTTGGGTGGAACACTAGAATTTTCGCGAAGTGTCAATCTGATTGGCCTTTGTGTACAGGTCAAGTTTCCTTTGGCCAAAGCCTAAGCAAATAGGCTTCTAGTTTTTGGAGTTAAGGTTGCCTGATACTAGAGCGTATAGGAGTGGTCTTTTCTATTGGGGGAGTTTGTGGCTAAACAGCGTATAGCCAATGACATTCATGCACCAGATAATCCAGCCAGTCCAAAGGTTATGACTCAGGAAATGTGCACCGCGCATCATTTGTGCCCAGCCCATGGCCAACCCTAAAATTACTGCAGCGATCAGAAGAAAATAAGCACGCTTGCGGTTAGAAATGCGATAAACAAAATAGCCGGCCATTAACGCAAAACCACTAGATGCATGCCCGCCAGGAAAACAGTGGCCTGCAGTGGCACTAAAATCCCACAAAATCCCATTATGGGTAGGTATGGTCATATCCCAGGGACAGGCATGGGCTGACTGGGATTTTAAAATTCCGATCGAGGCTGTGGTCAGCACTACCATGCTAAAAAAATAGCCAAATTCCCAGCGCCGTATATACCAGTTCTGCCATTTCAGTGATGCCAACCAGCCCAGTAATAATGTGATATACACTAGAATCAGCAGGTCTTTCACATAGCGATGATTGAGTTCTGCCAGTGCCCATTGTTTTCGAAGGGGAAATTGACCCTGATCATCGATAAAGGGATAGATGAGTTGTAAGTCCAGTACTCCTCCAATGTCAAAGAAGTTGAGAAGAATCAAAAAACTGAAGATCAAAAGTAAAGTTTGGGTCAGTAAAAACCGGGAACGGTCAGTGATCATTTTTAAGTTGTCCATTTCAGGCAGTAGCAAGAGCAGAGGTCAAATCAAATGACCAGCCAAAATGATGCCCCAGGTCAGGGCAATTAAACTAAGTGCTACAAACTGAGCCGCACTGCCCATATCCTTGGCATTTTTAGACAGTTCATGCCGTTCCATGGAAATACGATCTACCACTGCCTCTATCGCTGAGTTAATCAGTTCAATGATCAACGCCAGTAGGCATACGGCGACCATCAGCGCTTGCTCAGCTGGACTAACCGGCATCCAAAAACTTAGAGGAATCAAAATAAGGTTGATCAGCAGAATTTGCCGGAAGGCAGCCTCATTTTGAAAGGCGGTTTTAAAACCAGCCAGGGAATAACGGGTCGCATTAAAAATACGCTGCGTTCCTGAGGTGCCTTTATAAGGTGATCGGTAGGAAGACATAAAGCAGATTCAGTCAATAGAGAGATAGGAACAACTTAAATTTTCAATCTTAAAATGCTCTTAAAAAAACCGGCCGTTCTCTGGATTTTTTATACACATAGCTTTTACATTCTTTTGCACAAAATTAAGAATTTTTTAAGTTTGGACTTCTATCTTGAGTAGCAAGTTAATTTCGTGGTGTGAGCCAAATGATCAAGTTTAGTTTTGATCCTTATTTATCTAGTCAGATTCACTTTCTAAATACATATTTCAAGCAGCCTGAATATAAAAAACAAATCAATCACAATAAATTTTTACTACAAGTACCTCCGGCGTATCCGGTAATTTCAGCACAGGATCAATCGCTACATTTGACGGTCAAAACTGTAGAACAAAGCGAGACACCTGAACGCCGTAGCCTGGAACATTTTATTCAGGAAAAATATCAGCAAGTCCATCAGGCCACTGTATCGAGCTTCTCTTCAACCCTGTTTGCCGGTTATCACGGAGCCGAGATGCAGGTGGTGATTGGTATGCAGCATTTAAATCAATTTAATGCCTTTCTGGAACAGTATCTCGATGAACCCGTTGAAAACATATTAAGCAAACTGAGCCAGACCAGGGTCAGCCGAGACAAAGTAGTAGAAATTGGCAATCTGACAGCACTAGATATGGACAAAGCCAAACTGATGGTGTCCTTTCTGGTTTTTCATCTCTCGCAGCAACACATCGAATGGGCAGTATGTACCGGAACAACTGCAGTACGTTATGTGTTGCAACAGATGGGATTACGTTTTTATGTGCTTGAAAAGGCTGATCCGCAAGTCCTTGGAGAGGCACAACGCCTGTGGGGCAGTTATTACCAGCAGAAACCTTATGTGCTGGCGATTGATGTGGCAGAAGCCCTACAAGTCGCTCGTCAACTTTATCAATTTAGTCATTAAAGCATTTTGCTTGATCAGCGAGGCACAGAATTTAAATGATGACTGCTTTATTTGAACGTATCAACCTGCAAGCACGACAATATCCGCAACGAGAAGCGGTAGTCACCGCACAGGCAACACTCAGCTATGCGGAGCTACAGCAGCGGGTAGAATTATTGAGTGCCAGTTTCAAGCAGCTTAATCTGCGCCATCTGGCCTTGTGGGGCATAAATAGTATAGACTGGATTGTAGTCGATCTTGCCGCACAAAAAGCCGGCATGACCGTGATTCCGGTGCCTCTGTTTTTTACTGCAGCGCAGGTACGGCATCTGCTTTCCGACAGCCGAACCGAGCTGCTCTGTATTCTGGATGAATCTTTCTCTGCACCAGAATGGCTGTTAAATCTGGCTCAAGACATGAGTAGAGATGAGATTTCCATTACTGGCCAGCTACATGCACGCTTTTTTCAGCTAGAGCAGGCAGTACAGTATTCATCTTCTTTACAAACCCAGCAACCGGCAAAAATCACCTATACCTCGGGCAGTACCGGGACACCGAAAGGCGTGTGTCTGGCTGAAGACACCATTGAGTCTATTACTCATTCACTGAGCCAGGCACTGGCCAGCAGTCAGCTCGGACGGCATTTGTGCCTGATTCCATTTGCCACCTTATTAGAAAATATTGCCGGCATTTATGTCGCACTGAGCATGGGACGCGCCGTAATTGTTGGCGAGGTGAGCCAGTTTGGCCTGACATCTAATCATACTTTTGAGACAGAGCGGTTTGTAAATGCAGTGCAGAGCGTCTGCTAAATCCCACAATAAAGTATCAGCCCAGTTTTATTGGGCTGGACTGATTAATTCAATTTTCTTCTAAAAATTTCAAAATTCACTTTTATGGACAAGGAAGATATGAACTTATGGTTAAGTGTATCTTATTTAACTAGTATTTAACATAATATACATTATACGAAATCAGTGTGTTAGAACCCATTTAAAGTGTCTATATTCTCACCAATAAAAATGTCTGGTTTATGATGGTTTTTATCACCATGGACTGGATATAAAATA